>JAQSYC010000324.1 GCA_029256345.1 Clostridia bacterium
AGAACAAAAGGATCACGTATTTGGATGTCTTTTATATTTTGCATGGTTTTCCTCCTTAAATGTTAAAGCTGCTTTTCCCACTGTTTAGGCAGATATTTCAGGGTATTGGCTATCATATCATTGACTAAGCTCTCAGCTTCTTCCTTTGTGCAGCGTCCCTTTACCAGCGGATCATTTAAGAAGGCCTTTAATACGAGTGCTTTATCATATGTAAGTGCTGCCTGCAGTGTTGTTTCATGGTTCTCCAGATGCGGCATAATCAGTTGATGGATTTGAGGAGGTAGTTCACCAGCTATAATAGGTCTTATGGCATCTCTTTCAAAAAGCGCATTGGTTTCTACGATAGCTTCTTTGGGCAGATTGAAAATCTGCTGATAGGTATTAGGTACATTCACATTACTAACTACTCTTTCTAGTCCACAAAGCGCCTTTATCAGTAAGATGCCTTCTTCCCCGGAGGATTTCAGTTCTACCTTTTCTTCACCCTGTGCCAATTTATGGCTTTTTACAAGTCTTTCCTGCAAATCTTTTTTACGCCACTCTACTGTTGTCAGTCCAAATTTCCAATCTTTCACCTGTTCAGGAGATTTGAGGTAGTCCTCACCAGGCATAAACTCTGCCAGATGTCTGTCTCCTGCTGCTGCAATGAGTCCATACTTTTGGAATAAGTCAAATTTGACCCTATGGGCACATTCAAAGCTGCAATGAGTCCATACTTTTGGAACAAGTCAAATTTGACCCTATGGGCACATTCAAAGCTTGAGTTTGCCCAGTTCAAATCTTTTTCTTCATAACCTTCTTCGAAATGCTGATCTATATACGCTTGATCTATATACGCTTTATAAACTGGGAACAAATCAATTCCTTTATAAGAAGCATAATCAAACCATGTAAAGTGATTGATGCCCAATACATTAACTCTCATTTCATCTCTTTTGATGTCTTTAAGTCCTAGGCTTTCTTCTGCAATGTCTTTTAATACTTTTTGTGTGCCAAATACTTCATGGCAGCAGCCAAATGCTTTGATTTCTGGAAAAACATGATAAAGTGTTTTGACACATAGACTCATAGGATTAGTATAATTAATCACCCAGGCGTCCGGTGCATAGTTTTTGATTGCTTCTGCTATCTCTACAAACATGGGAATCGTTCTTAAGGCTCTTATGATGCCTCCTGGACCTGCAGTATCTCCAACAGATTGATAAATACCAAGGCGTTCTGGCAGATGAACGTCCGATGCCATTTCATCAAAGGTGCCCGGCAGTATTGAGATAATCACAAAGTCTATATCTGTTAAAGCATCTTTTAAGGTAGGTACGGTCACATAGTTCCATTTTCCCTGGCTATCTTGTCTGGCTGTCAGATGATTACCAATGATTTCATTGTTTTGAGAAGCTTCTTGATCAATGTCATAGAGCCTAATGGTACCGCTCATCTGAGGTTCCATAGCGAGGTCTGTCATAAACGTCCACGCCCAGCCTCTAGAGCCTCCTCCAATGTAGGCTATGTTTAAATTTGTTACTGCTTTGTCTTTATAGTGCATGTCAAAACTTCCCTTCTGTTTTAAACTTTATAATAGACATTATAGTATAGTGTAGTATAATATTCTTATAGAATCTTGCCTTTTTACCCAAAAACTCAAACTATATTATACAAAAATCGAGGTGTTGATTATATGAATCGTATCGTTTCCAGCGGGATGGTGGACGGCCTTGTCATTGACCGCGTTATCAGAGATCAAGAGTTCACCATGCCCACCAAACATTTTCATAGTGAGTATGAAATCTATTATCTTTTGGAAGGCAGCCGTTATTATTTTATTGAAAATGAAACTTATCTCATTAAAAAGGGCAGCCTCGTTCTGATTAAACCACACCAAATACACAAGACTGGTTCATCCGGTAACTCTTACCATGATCGGATTTTACTCGAATTAAATGATGCTCCTTTTACATCCTTTTTTTCATCTTTAAGCCATCTTTCTATCAAAGAATTTTTTGCAGAGCATGCCGGCGTGTTGGAACTAGATGAAACCGCACAAAATTATGTGGAATCCTTGTTATTTGATATCCTAGAGGAAACTCATAAAAAGGTTTTAAATTATGAAGCGATGGTAACGCTTAAATTATCGGAACTGTTATTGTATACGATACGGTTCAAAAATGAGAAGAGTAAACTCCCTAAAGCTGCAACTGCTAATACTGCCAAACATAATAAAGTCCATGAAGTTGCACATTACATTGCTGAAAACTATAGTAAAGCCAATTCTCTAGATGACTTATCAAGGCGTTTTTATGTCAGCAAATGTTATCTAAGCCGTATTTTCAAAGAAGTTACAGGCTTTACACTTAATGAATACATTAATATCCACCGTATCAAGCAAGCTCAGGAGCTGCTTGTTAATAGTAACTACAATATTACTGAAATTGCAGAGACTCTCGGGTATGACAGTATTACTTATTTTGAAAGAGTTTTTAAAAAATATGCAGAAACCTCTCCTCTTAAATACCGTAAAAAATTCTTATTAATTAATCAAAAAACCCGTGAAAGAAAAAATGAAAAAGGGCTTTCAAATTAATAGGGAAACGGATTGATATTTTCAAACTCAACTTCCCACATACCGTTTTCAGGAAATCCAGGCAGTTTTTCTTTGCAGTCTCCATAACCAGCTGTCATGAGGGCTGCCGCCAATAAAAGCGAACCATTGCCTGGCAAATATAAAGGCAGATCTGTCCTCAGCCTTTGATAATTGTTGCCGCTTGCGACGTAGCTATTTTTAGGCGTGTCTTTGAGCAGAATATCAATAGCCTTCTCTCTTTCACCCAGCCTCACGGCGGTCATCGCCATCATCGCAAAATCCCAGCCCCACATGGTTGAAAAATCCCAGCATTCTAAAACCTTATCCAGTGTCTTCATCATATGCTGCTTTACGATACTGTCACTGCTGATAAGGCCAAATGCCCCAACCATTGACGGATGATCCTTGTTAAAGGCTTCAAAAGTTTGTGGACAGTTTTCATGGGCTAAGTACAACCCATCCTTTTCAGGAAGTTCTGCCATGTTTTCAGCGACTGT
>JAQSYC010000036.1 GCA_029256345.1 Clostridia bacterium
GACATCTTTTCTCTCTCAATCCATCTAGATTTTAATTCAATATTAAAAGCGTCTTCACCTTCTCTTACTACAGTGAAAACATAGGTTTTATCTTTATTTTGAACAAGTGCAGTAATATCAGAATGGACTTTGACCGGTATGCCATCTATCGCTGTGATTTTATCTCCTACCCTAATTCCCGCTTCTGCTGCTGGCATATTTGTTTCTACATGCTCAATCACATTGGTTCCATATCCTGCATAGGTTGACAAAACAGTCAATAAAAACCATGCAAATATAAAATTCATAATAGCTCCAAAACTCACTATAATAAGTTTTTGCCACGGTCGTTTAGAACACATTGCCCTTGGGTTATTACTGTTTCCTATCTCTTCTTCCATGCTGCAAAATCCACCTATTGGAAAAATCCGCAACGAATAAACGGTTTCACCTCTTTTTATAGACCATATTTTGGGACCCATACCTACCGCAAATTCATGAACAAGTACGCCGTTCTTTCTAGCCGCGATATAATGACCCCATTCGTGGATAACTACTATAAGAGCAAACATTAATACAATAATACATATTTTTGCTAGCATTCTTCTACCTTCCTTCTACTATATTCTCTAGCCCATTTGTCACATTCTAAAATTTCATCCAGAGTTGGCCTATTTATACATATGTGGGCTTCCATTACCTTATGTATAATTTTAGAAATGTCCGTAAAAGACACGCTCTTATTTAAAAATTTTTCAACAACCATCTCATTGGCAGCATTTAGAACAGCCGGCATAGTTCCGCCTATTTTCAGCGCTTCATAAGCAAGCCCTAAACATGGAAACAAATCCTTTTTAGGTTCCTCAAAAGATAAGGTTTTAATTTGAGTTAAATGAAGTTTTGGGACATAGTCATTTGCCCGCCTTTCTGGATAGTAGAGTGCATATGAGATAGGATGCCTCATATCTGGAGCCCCCAGCTGTGCAATGGTTGATCCATCTTTATATTCTACCATTGAATGAATAATGCTTTCTTTATGGACAATCACCTGTATTTGCTCCACATCTATATCAAATAAATATTTTGCCTCTATCACTTCTAGTCCCTTATTCATTAAAGTTGCAGAATCAATGGTGATTTTATTTCCCATCACCCAATTAGGATGTTTAAGAGCCGCTTCTACCGTGATGGTTTTCAGTTGTTCCTTGCCATACTCCCTAAACGGCCCACCTGATGCTGTCAAAATAAGTTTTGAAACAGCACTAGGGGCATTCCCCTGTAAACACTGAAATATTGCTGAATGTTCACTGTCAACCGGAAGTATCGAAACGTGGTTGTCTTTGGCTAACTGCATGACCATTTCCCCTGCCGTCACTAAAGTTTCTTTGTTAGCTAAAGCAATGTGTTTTCCACTTTTAATAGCTTTGATAGTCGGAATAAGTCCTACCATGCCTACCACCGCTGTTACAACAAGTTCTGCCTCATCCAGCGTTGCGACCATCTGGAGTCCCTCTTCACCACTTACTACTTCAACTCGCTGTCCCATATGTCTTAACCGTTTTTTAAGTTCAATGGCCTTGTTTTCCTGTACAACGCACACCATCTGCGGCTTAAATTCTATAATCTGAGCTTCTAGCAAATCTATATTGACATGTGTGGTTAATCCCATCACGTTCATATTCTTATCTCTTCTTATTACATCCAATGCCTGTGTCCCTACAGAGCCTGTAGAGCCTAAAATAACAATATTTTTCTTTTGCACAGCACAATCTCCTAACTGATCATTTTTTCTGCCAGCATCACTGCTATATAAATAACTGGGGCCACTAACAGCAAACTATCACATCTATCTAGTATGCCGCCATGTCCTGGAAGAATATGTCCAAAATCTTTTTGATTGAAAAATCTTTTAATTGCTGACGCTGCTAAATCACCAAATTGCGAAACAATCGAACCTACAATAACAATCATGACGACTATCCCTATATAGTTTTTTAAAAGCTCAAAATCATAGACAGTATAAGCTATTGTATAAACATATCCTATTGCCCCTGCACCTATGACTCCACCAACGCTTCCTTCTATTGTTTTTTTAGGGCTTAACTGAGGCGCTAATTTATGTTTTCCTAAAAAGACACCGCTAAAATATGCAAAAGTATCAGAACCCCAAGAACTAATGACGATTAACCATACCCAAAATGCCCCATATTGTAAATTTCTTGTTAGAATAATAAAAGAAAACAATAGGCCTATATAGAGCGGCGCAAAAATAGTGAAAACTGCATCCGTTATAGAATATTTAGGATACTTAATCACCATGACTATAAGGGTAACAATGATTAAAAGTGCTAAATAAACGCTGTAGTTTGTATAGATTATATCAAAAAACAAAAAATATACAAGTAATCCGCCATATCCTATGTATTGTATAGGATTATAAGTCTTTTTTATTGTATTAAATAGTTCATACAACCCTAAACAACTTACTGCTACTATTGCATAACTTAGTACAGGACTTCCTGATACTACAATTAAAACGACAAGAGGGATACCTATAATTGCTGTTATTATCCTAGTTAACACGCTTTAATGCCTCCTATTCACTTTGACCAAATCTTCTGCTTCTTCTGTTATATTCCTCTATTGCAGTATTAAACTCATCTATCGTAAAATCAGGCCACAAATGTGATGTAAAATAGAACTCACTGTATGTTAATTGCCAAGGTAGGAAGTTACTCGTTCTTACCTCTCCGCTGGTGCGAATCATAAGATCTGGATCCGGTTGACCTGCTGTATCTAAATACTGTGAAAACAACGCTTCTGTGACCTCAGTATTTTTGCCATCACCAAAGTCATTCTCTTTTATCATGCGCTTACAAGCCCTAAGAATCTCATCTCGCCCGCCGTAATTAAACGCCATATTAAAGCATATCCCTTTTTTGTCTTTCGTAATCTCTTGCAATAGCTTTATTTTGTGTCTTAATTCTTCGGGTATATGGGGTGATTCTACGTCTCCTATAACATGAAATCTCACATCATCCTTGGCTGCTTTTTTGATATGTTGATCCAAATAGCTTGTAAATAATCTAATAAGACCCTTTACTTCGTTTGGCGGTCTATTCCAGTTTTCAGTAGAAAAAGCGTATACTGTTAAGTATTGTATACCTAAATGCCGTGCATGCTTTATAATCTTTTCAAGTACTTTAGTTCCCTTTCGGTGCCCTTCATTCCGCGGCAAATTACGTTCTTTAGCCCATCTTCCATTGCCATCCATTATAATCGCAACGTGTACTGGAATCTCCATTTGTTCCATGAATAATGTCCTCCTATATTAAAAAACTCCCCTAATGGAGGAGTTTTTAGCATCACACTGATAAGATTTCTTTATTTTTGCTTTCAATATGTGTATCTATTTCATCCACAAATTTATCAGTTAGTTTCTGAACTTCTTTTTCTGCTGTCTCTTGCTCATCTTCCGTTATTTCACTATTCTTCTCCATCTTTTTCAATGCTTCAAGCGCCTCACGCCTGATATTTCGAATAGCTACTTTAGCATTTTCGCCTTTTTTCTTAACGTCTTTTGTAAGGTCTTTTCTGCGTTCCTCTGTAAGCTCAGGAAAAACTAATCTGATTACTTTACCATCATTCGAAGGATTAATGCCTATATCTGATTCATGGACAGCTTTTTCAATAGCCTTTAATAAGGAGGTGTCCCATGGCTGTATCTGTAATACCCTTGCTTCTGGAATACTAATATTACCTACTTGTTGAATAGGTGTTGGCGCTCCGTAATAATCTACAGTCATTCTATCCAAAACATGAGGATTAGCTCGTCCAGCGCGTATCGTATTCAGTTCGTCAGCAAATGCTTGAATAGTTTTATTCATTTTATCTTGATACTTTTGTAATGTCTGTTTCATTTGATTATCCTCCTAAATTATTCTTCTATATAAATAGTAGTGCCAATTTGCTCGCCCATAGCTACACGGACTATTCCTTTTTCGGCACCTAAATCGAAAACAATAATAGGTAATTTTTGATCTATACATAGAGCCGCTGCTGTTGCATCAATCGCCTTGAGATTTTGATGTAGGAGCTGTTGACAAGATATCTGAGAATATTTTTTAGCATCCCCATTTAATTTAGGATCACTATTATAAACACCATCTATATTTTTTGCAAACAACAATACATCTACCTCTATTTCACAGCCTCTTAATGCTGCCCCGGTATCAGTTGAAAAAAACGGATGCCCTGTTCCTCCAGCGAAAAAAACGATATCGCCATTTTTTAGATGGTTAAGTGCTGTGTCTTTCGAAAACAACTCTGTCATATTGCCTACTGCAAAAGGCGTCTGCACAATCGCTCCTATGCCTTGTGCCTTACATACATCCGCAACATATATTGCATTCATAACCGTAGCCAACATTCCTATTTGATCTGCCTTCGTACGGTCCATACTGCCAGATGTCCTTCCCCTCCAGAAATTGCCTCCGCCTATTACTACAGCCACTTGCAAACCGTTTTTAATTAGTTCTTTAAGCTGCAAAACCACATTGGTAATAATCTCTTGATCAAATCCACGCTGCATCTTTCCTGCCAACGCTTCTCCGCTTAATTTCACTAATATTCTATTATAACCTTTCATCGTTCTCTCCTTCCTGCTAACATTACTCTATCATAAAAGTATGCTAATTTCTAGATGTATTTTTAACTTTAAATGGATAAGACTCAACTTTCGTATTTCATAAAAAAAGGGACACCTCGGTGTCCCTCCGTATATTATCCTTGAATTTGTTTTGCAACTTCTTCGGCAAAATTTTCTTCTTTTTTCTCAATACCTTCGCCAGTTTCAAAACGTACAAAAGATTTGATTACATCTGAACTTCCTAATTCATTAGCAACATATTTAGCCACTGTTAAATCAGGGTCTTTAACATATTCTTGTTCTAATAGACAAATCTCTTTTAACTGTTTGTTAAGTCTACCTATTACCATTTTCTCAATGATGTTTTCTGGCTTTCCTGTGTTTTCATTGAGTGCCTGAGTCATTAATATTTCTTTTTCTTTAAGTTTAGTAGCTTCTGAAACTTCTGCCATTGAAATATATTCTGGATTAACAGCTGCTATTTGCATAGCAACATTTCTTCCTACTTCTTGTGCTTTTTCGCCTACAGTTGAAAGTTCTACCAAAGTAACGATTTTTCCGCCACCATGGGTATAAGCTACAAGTGTTCCCTCTGTAGTAACCTTTGCTAAACGACGAATAGATAAGTTTTCACCTATAGTCGCTATTTTTTCTGTCAAAACATCTCCAACTGTTTTGGAAGTGTCATTTACCCAAGGAAATGCTTTAAGCGCTTCAACGTCCTGAATATCATTATTAAGAACAATTGCCGCAACTTCCTTTACAAATGTAATAAACTGTTCATTTTTAGCTACGAAATCTGTTTCGGAGTTAATCTCAACCAAGGCTCCTGTTTTGCTATCAGCAGAAATGGCTTCTTTTACAAGACCCTCTGCAGCTATACGTCCCGCTTTTTTAGCAGCTTTTGCTAAACCTTTTTCACGTAAAACCTCAATAGCTTTTTCCATATTTCCATCAGTTTCATTTAATACACTTTTGCAGTCCATCATACCTGCGCCAGTTCTTTCACGCAATTCTTTTACCATAGCAGCTGTAATTGCCATTTTAATTTCCTCCAGTTTATTATTCAGCGATTACTTTAGCCTCATCGCTTACTTCTTCTTTTGTAGTTTCAAAAATCTCTCCTTGGTTTGCTTCTATAATTGCATCCGCCATCTTTGCAACGATTAATTTAACCGCACGAATAGCATCGTCATTTCCTGGTATTACATAATCTACTTCTTCTGGATCACAGTTTGTATCTACAATAGATACTATCGGAATACCTAAAATATGTGCTTCTTGAATAGCAATTCTTTCTTTACGTGGATCTACTATGAAAATAAGACTTGGAATATCTTTCATTTCTTTGATACCGCCTAAGTTTTTCTCCAGCTTATCCATTTCTTTGCGAAGTTCAATAACTTCTTTTTTAGGAAGCACTTCAAATGTTCCGTTTGTTTCCATATCTTCTAGTTGTTTAAGTCTTGCTATACGGCTTTTAATAGTTGTGAAATTTGTAAGCATTCCACCTAACCATCTTTGGTTAACGTAATACATACCACTTCTTTCAGCTTCTGTTCTAATAGATTCCTGAGCCTGTTTCTTAGTTCCTACGAATAATACTTTCCCGCCTTCTTCTGCTACCTTGCGAACAACAGCATAAGCTTCATCTACTTTTTTTGTAGTTTTTTGTAAATCGATAATGTAGATGCCATTTCTTTCTGTAAAGATATACTCCTTCATTTTAGGATTCCATCTTCTTGTTTGGTGTCCAAAATGAACCCCTGCTTCTAAAAGTTGTTTCATTGAAATTACACTCATTTTATTACCTCCTGGTTTGTCCTCCGCATATATTAAACGCTAGTAGACTATTTAAGCACCCTACTATCGCATCTATATACGTGTGTTTTATTTTCGCTCTAAAGTATACCATGTTTATTTTGATAAATCAATGGTTTTTTAATATGAAAAACTATTTTATAAGAAGTCTTTTCGTCAGTTCCTCATAAGTTGCATTTGTTGGCAAACTTATTGTACCATCTTTAAGATAGGTTGTCTTCTTGTTTTTAACTAAATATGCAGAAAAATCTTTGGCATCCTGAATAATACCTTCTTTTTCTAGTATAATACAGATTTGTAAGGCCGTTAACTTTTCTGGAATATAGATTACTTTATCCACTGACTGAACGGCTTGCTCTCCGCCCTCTTCAATGTACTCCACTTCCTTTTCGTTGGGGATGTCCACTTCTGAATTCTGATTTTCTTGCTTAGTCTCTATTGGTTCTGTTGATTCCTCATCTGCTTGTGTAGCGCTTAATGATCCTTCGGTTTTTTGTACCTGTTGTTCTGAAAACTGGTTGGCCATTTGCTGCCCATACTCTTTCGTACCCAAAATCAATGCTAACATGATAATACCTGATAAAACCATGCCACATCCTAGTCCAATAAGCCAAAATATAAATGATTTATTATGTTGAACTTTCATATCTTATCCATAGTGTAGAGCGATATCATCAGATTGACTTCGCCTACTCCCTTTTTTATTTTTTTAGCTATTTCTTCGCTCTTAAAACCTTGCTCATGTAGTTGAATGATTTCATTAAGATCACTGTGGCTATGATTCCGTGGCTTTGGACTATACGGGTTTTGAGGGCTGCTGTCCTTACTTAAATGACTTTCCGTGCTCCCTGGCTGCACTTCACTTTTTTTATCTATCCCCTCCAATAGCATTTCCCGAAGCCCCTGATTCTTTTTTTCTTCTTCTTCTAAAAAATATGAGAACAGTTCTCCAACTTGTTTAGGATAATCAGTATTTGGTTTTTGGTCTGCAAATTCTATATAGTGGTTATTAGCTTCTGCTCGTGATGCCATCACAAATACCCCTGCTATAATAAAAATAAAGCCTATTCCTATCCAAAGCACACAAAAAAAAGGAATATTTTGTATCGTACTACCCATTTTGTTCTCCTTTTATATTCTAATATCTATCTTGGTTTGTTGTTCCCATTTATTGACTTTTTTATCTTTAGAAGATTTCTTTTTTTTATTTTTGTTATTTTGTTTATACTGATCTGCCGAATCTTTATTGAGATGATTATCTACTTTTTGATCCTTTTCTAATTCATTAACACTTTCCTTTTTTAACTCTGTTTCCTTCTGCATCATATGCGCAAACTGATCCTGTCTGACATATTCACTTTGGTTGTGCGCCTGCTGACGATTAGATAACTCTTGCGTTTGCTGATAAATAGTTTGAGTATCAATAGGTCGTAGCATTTTTTACACTCCTTTGAATGGCTGTTTATAGCGGTAATACCATATTATATTTTTGTAATTTTGCTCTCAATCTCGAAACACCTTTTGTATGCAATTGAGAAATTCTAGACTCTGAAACTTCCAGTACACTGCTTATTTCCTTCAGTGTAAGTTCTTCAAAATAATACAAAACAATCACTTGTCTCTCTCTATCAGGCAAATCTTCAACACATTTTGTCAATGTGTCTTTTATCTCTTTTTCTTCAACGTAGGCATCCGGAAGTTCCGCCTTTGGGTCTTTAATGAGTTCAAATTGGTACGTATATTCATCTATGGACACAAGAGAAGAAATATTTACTTCTTTAAGCAATGTATTGTACTCATCACTATTTATGCCTAAATAATGGGTTATTTCACTTTCTTCTGGCTGTCTGCCTAATTCGAATTCAAGATCTGTATAAGCTTTATCTAACTCTTTTTGTTTTTTTCTGAGAGTTCTTGGAACCCAATCCAGCTTTCTGATAGCGTCTAAAATGGAGCCTCGGATTCTTAAAGATGCATAGGTTTCAAACTTTACATTTTTACTAAGATCAAATTTATCTATAGCATCTATAAGCCCAAGTGTACCATAACCTACTAAGTCATCCAAATCAACATACTGATTTAAATAAATCCCTAGTCTGCCTGCTACTAACTTAACCAAATATACATATTTTTCAATAAGCATATTTTTTATGCCTGCATCTTTTGTATCATTGTATTGTCTCCAAATACTATTTATATCTTTTTTGTCCATGTTAGAACCCCCATTACTTTTGCTATATTTCTCTTGTTCCATGTCCTATAGTTCTAACTAACAATATGCCTGTTGCTGTATGCAGCTCAATTGTTCTTCCGTAATTACTTCCCGTATCACTTGCTAATAGAGGTATCGTAAGCTCCTTGAGTATCTGTGTCACAGCTGCTACATTTCTGGTTCCGATTCTCATCATATCGTCCATATTTTTAAACTCGAACATATGCGCACCACCAGCTATTTTAGCAACCAGCCGATTACTTCTTGCACCCATATTCGTCATCTCTTCTATCAGCTGGAGAATAGCTGTATCTGCAAATTTAGCCACATTGCCGTTATTCTTTATTTGTTTACTATCTGGGAGCATAATATGCGCAAGTCCACCTATTTTAACCTGAGTATCGTATAAAGCGATTCCAACGCACGAACCTAACCCTAGCGTTGTCAAAATAGCTGGTGCCTTTACAACATTTAAATCCGCCATTCCAACTTTAATAATCGCTTCATCACTCATAACCATTTACCTAATGAATCTATGACCTTATTATAAGACTGGTTATCAATAATAAGTATGTAAGTACCGTTTAGTACCTTGTTTGTATCTTCAAAAACCGTTTCAATAAATAACATCGTATTATCATTTCTAGCAAATTCTATAGCTGGATAGCTCAAAATAGCCCCTGCCATATCAATAGATATCTGAGGAATCGAAACATCAAGTTCTAATCCTGTGAAAGTATTTAAAGAACTTAAATAAGAGCCTGCAAGTATATTGCCTGTTTCACATAAAACAGAAAGGTCTATTTCATCAAATTCTTCTACATGATTTAAATTCTTCCCTAATATCAGATTGACTGCTTTTAGAGCACTCTCAGCTTTTAGTGCCAATAAGAGCATCGCATTGAGATCGCCATATACATTAATAAGCATGCCTGCAATAAAGTCCTCCGCATCTCCTAATACATCTGTAAGTTCCTGTATGTTTTCGATGCGTACCTTTACAACGCTCATATCTAACGTACAGCCTAACAATGTTCCCAGTGATGTCATCGCATTACCTGAAGCAATATTACCAGCTTCTCTTAGCATATCAATTTCTTCTTCTGTTATATTATGATAATTTCTCTCCCCCAAGTTCATTCTCCTATCTGCTGCTAATTTTCAAAGGCTTCTTCAACAATATTTGTAAGATTTAATAGTGTGATAATATTGGATTCAGTTTTTCCGACACCTAATATATGATTGATTTTAATTTTCCCTTGTATATTTTGAACCGCTTCTATTTGTTCTTCACCAAGTTCTATGACTTCCTTGACTTCATCAACAATAAGACCTACCATGGACTCATCTAATTTAATGATAATAATCCTTGTTTTATCTGTGTAGTCATCTGGCAAAAGTTCAAATTGTTCTCTTAAACTGATAACAGGTATAATTTCACCTCTTAAGTTCATCACACCTTTTACACACACGGGTGCCTTAGGAACACGCATAATCGATTTAATTCTTTCAATAATTTGCACATTTTGTATATCAATCCCATAGAGTTGTTCATTGAGTTTAAAAACAATAAATTGCTTGATACCATGAAATGTATAATCCATTTCGTCTCCTCCTTAAATTAGTGAATTAATATCTAATATCAGCGCCACTTCTCCATTACCTAATATCGTAGCCCCTGCTATAATATCAATGCCACTTAAATGCTTACCTAACGACTTAATAACAATTTCTTGCTGTCCAATCAAAGAATCAATAATAAATCCTACTTGACGTTCACCTTTTTTCACAATAACGCCCATCATAAGTTCCTTATCATCTTCCTCTGGCAGTCCCAACACATTATGTAATCTAATAATTGGAATAATCTCATTCCTAACCACTATAACTTCTTGTTTTTGAACCAATTGGATATCTTCTTTTCTTACATCCTCTATATTTTGAATGGTTCCTAGTGGAATAGCATACTTTTCATTACCTATATTAATCATCAATGCCTGAATAAT
>JAQSYC010000325.1 GCA_029256345.1 Clostridia bacterium
AAAAGACTTTTTTAGAGACAATCAAAGAAAATGGTGTTTTAAAGATTGGAACAGAAGGGACCTATGCACCGTTTTCATTTCATGATGATGCAAATAATTTAGTAGGGTATGATGTTGAGATAGCAAAAGCCCTTGCAGACGCTTTGGGAGTCAAAGCTGAATTTGTAGAAACAAAATGGGATGCTATGATAGCGGGACTCGATGCAGAGCGCTATGATGTGGTGATTAACCAAGTGAGTATTACAGAGGAAAGGCAAAGTAAATATGATTTCTCTACACCTTATACCGTTTCAAAAGCAGTTTTAATAGTGCATTCAGAGGATGAAGCCATTACAAGCTTTGAGGATCTAAAAGGCAAGAAGTCAGCTCAATCACTGACAAGTAACTTTGCAGGAATAGCAGAAGGGTACGGCGCCGAGCTTGTTGGAACAGATGGCTTTAATCAATCGGTAGAACTGGTTTTAAGCAAAAGAGCAGATGCAACGATTAATGATGATGTAACTTATTATGATTATTTAAAACAAAAACCAGAGGCTGCAATTAAGATAGTGGCCAGTCAAGAGGATGCTTCTAAAAGTGCGGTGCTTATCAGAAAAGGCAATGATGACTTTGTAAAAGCCATTAATGAAGCCATGGAGAAATTACAAGCAGATGGTACGATTAAACGCATTTCTGAAGAGTATTTTGGAGTAGATATATCTAAGTAAGGAAGAGGAGTTTATTTATATGGAGATTAGCGACCGTATCATCACCTTAATCATCAATTCATTCTGGACTATTTTAAAGCCAGGACTGATCTATGGTACAAATTTTTATTATATTTTATGGACTGCCCAGTGCAGGGATTACCTTAGATCCCCTGCCTGCTTCCATTATAGCTTTTTCATTGAATGTGGGGGCATATAGTTCTGAAACAATAAGGGCGGCCATATTATCTATTCATAAAGGACAGTGGGAAGCAGGGGAGTCTCTAGGGATGACCTATTTTCAAGTGCTCAGAAGAATTATAATACCACAAGCAGCCAAAGTATCTATCCCGCCTTTATTTAATTCTTTTATTGGATTAGTCAAAGACACATCATTAGCTGCTAATATCACAGTTGCAGAAATGTTTATGGTAACACAACGGATAGCTGCAAAGACCTATGAACCATTGATTTTATACTGTGAGGTAGCCTTTATATATCTTATGTTTTGTACGGTTTTAAATAAAATACAAAAAAATGCTGAGATGAAACTAAGTATAGGACAAAAGATATAGGGGGTGGATTTGTGTTTGAAATTAAAAATTTATCTAAGAGCTTTGGAGAAAGCAAAATACTTAAAAATATTGATTTAGTCGTTAAGCCAAATCAGACCACCATCATCATAGGTCCGTCAGGTTCGGGCAAAACGACATTGCTGAGATGTATTAATCTCCTTGAAATACCAGATGCAGGGACGTTAGATTTAAATGGGGAAGTGGTCAGCTTTAATGGAGAGAAAGTGACTAAGAAAGAAATCCTTAAGTTAAGAAAGAAAACAGGTATGGTCTTTCAGGGATTTAATTTATTTCCTCATAAAACAGCTTTAGGAAATATCATAGAAGGCCCAATCACTGTTTTAAAACAGTCCAAAGAGAAGGCTATAAAAGAAGCCATGGAACTCCTTAAAAAAGTAGGACTGGAAGATAAGAAGGATAGTTACCCCCATGAGTTATCAGGAGGACAGCAGCAGCGTATTGCTATTGCAAGAGCATTAGGGATGAAGCCAGATATCCTTTTATTTGATGAACCGACCAGTGCTCTAGACCCAGAGCTTGAAATAGAGGTGCTCAACCTTATCAAGCAGTTATCCGAAGAAAATTATACGATTGTTATCGTCACCCATAAGATGTCCTTTGCCAGAGAAGTAGGCGACAATATTGTGTTTATAGACAAAGGTGAAATCATCGAGCAAGGTACCTATGAAAAGCTTAACCAATCACCAAATACTAGAATAAGTCAGTTTTTAAATGCCTTTAATTAAACCCAAAACAGCCTTGATAGACAGCATAGAAATTGCTGTCTATCAAGGCTGTTTTGGGTTTACGCTATATACGATTTAAATAAAGTAGATGCCCTTACTTGTGTAAGAATCAACTTTTTATAATCAATATAGCCTTTATCACAAATTTTGAAGTCGGTATTAAGCTTAATGGCAAATGGCTGAAGCAATTGTCAGTCAATTTATAGATTTTCATTTTGTCATTTTCTTTTACATGCATCTGTAATGTCTCCTTAAATAGCCACTAGAGTTTTATAATAACTTTAATACAGTTATCTTTCTTGCTATCAAATATATCATAAATACTGGACGCTTTAAAATTATTTAAGAGTAGGTTATAATAAATGAGAATAAGATAAAAAATAATAAAACCCTAAGACGCGGAGCAGGCTTTAAGTCAGGGGTTTTTGAGTATTCATGCGGGGTGCTATCCGTATGTGGAGGAATAAAAGCATGATGAGATTTAAAAAGGTCTATATAGAGACGACTAATATCTGTAACCTAAGCTGCAACTTTTGTCCTAAAACCAAACGCAAGTTAAGGTCTATGGAACCCACTGCTTTTTTGCATATTTTGAAGTGTATCAAACCTTATACGAATTATATTTATTTTCATTTAATGGGAGAACCGCTTTTAAATCCAGACTTAAAAGCCTTTTTAGCATTAAGTGATGAGCAGGGCTTTAAGGTCAATTTGACCACTAATGGTAGTTTGCTGAAAAGAGTAAAAGACATACTCCTTTCGGCTAACGCCTTGAGGCAAATCAATATTTCGCTCCACAGCTTTGAGGCCAACGAAAACGAGACAAGCTTTTATCAGTATTTAGACGAAGTTTTGTATTTTGTAAAAGAAGCTGCTGCTAAGAGCGGCATCATATGCAGTCTGAGGCTTTGGAATCTAGATAATAAAGGACTGGACGCTAACAATGCACTCAATCATTATATTCTGGAAAAGATAGAAAAAAGCTTTGAATTAGATTATGGCTGAAAAATTTCAGTGGGGAGAAATGACGGGAGAACCTATCTATACTAAACAGTTTTGTTTAGGCCTAAGAGATCAAATAGGCATATTGGTAGATGGTACAGTGGTTCCTTGTTGCCTGGATAATGACGGCAATATACCCCTTGGCAACCTATTTGAAGAGCCATTAGAAGTTATTTTGAATTCCCAAAGAGCAAAAGCTATTTATGATGGGTTTTCAAAGCGTCAGGCAGTAGAGGAGTTGTGT
>JAQSYC010000326.1 GCA_029256345.1 Clostridia bacterium
ACTAAGGAACTCGCAACAGCTAAAAGAATAGGTTTATACCACGGTTCTAATCCTAGAATAGGAGTAAAAATAAGAAGGTTGCATAAAAAGGTAAATAGACCTATTTTGACGGAAATATTTTTTATAAATCCAAAAGATAAAAAAGTATTGAAAAAATATTTTTTATGATAAAAGATAGTATCTGAAAAAGTTAGTTTAATAGCCAGGTAATCAGCCGTTCTTTCCAGTTCTTGTACAACCACTTTTTCTTTAAAAAACTCAATGCACCCTTCTAATAATCCAAAGAAATAGTCAAACATGCCTCGTTTAGAGCGATAAGTGAAAAGTGCTTCTGTATCAGAGATAGGGTCTATAGAAACAAGTGGTGGTTTTGCCCCAGCAAATTTTTTGGTCATTACCACATGTATATCAAATAAAGATCTTAAAAAAGAATACATATTAGGTTGTTTAAAAAAAGAAGGGAAGTCCGCATGAAAAGCTAAAATATTATCTTTTCCGATGGTTTTCCAGAGTTCACCGGTAGAAATATTTATTTGCTCAGAGAGTATTTTAATAAGATTTTTTACAGTATTATCGTCAACATTTTCAACAGGCGAAAAGATTTTGTTTTGTTCCCAGCCTACTGCAAGCATAGCTTTTTGAACCACTGCTTCTCCATAAAGCTTTTTGCAGGTTTTAATCCAGGTAGACACTACCGTACCTTTCATAGAATCACCATCCTATAGTTAGATTTAATAACTTCATTATACATGCATAATGAAGTTTTGTTAACAAAATGTTTTTTTATGGGATAAACCATAACTATAAAGTTTATTTTGTAGATAAAAAGCAAGCGTTTAAATATAAGCAATAATTATGATATACTATAGGACAGAACAGCATCTATAAATAGTATAGAAAATGAATGGGAAATTCTTAGAGTGGGTGTGGACTTCAAATTGCGCTGCCTTCATTGCAGTCATCTTATCATGTTGCCAAGAGAAAAATTTGAGAAAAATGTGAAAAAAGTTCTTAGAAATATAAAAGCGTAATATGGGTCTGGTTTGAGTAAATAAAGCATTACTAAAGATAAACAAAGTATTATTAAAGATAAAAGGCTTGTATAATAGGATTTTTTATGATATGATTATTAACTGTAATGAATTCCTTGCTCTATACAAATATAAGATATAGGGCCAATGTCCAGAAGGAGGTGTCAACGTGAAAAATTACGAATTAGCAATTGTGTTGTTTTCAACATTAAGCGAAGAAGAAAAATTAGGAACTCTCGAAAAAGTAAAAGACCTTATCATCCGTTTTGAAGGGGAAATTACTAACGTAGACGATTGGGGCAAAAGAAAACTTGCTTACGAAATCGACAAACAAAGAGAAGGTTTCTACTATTTCATTCAGTTCAAAGCGCAAACTTCTACTCCAGCAGAAATCGAAAGTAGAATTCGCATTATGGAACCAGTTCTTCGTTATTTAATCGTATCTCTTGATGATAAATAATATAATTACCTGAAGGAGGAGTTTGAAGTATGAATAAAGTGATATTAATGGGGCGTTTAACAAGAGATCCAGAAGTACGCTACTCACAATCTGCGAATCCAGTTGCAGTAGCAAGATATGGACTAGCTGTGAGAAGGCAATTTGCAAAACAAGGTGAACAAGACGTAGACTTTTTTAATATTGTTGCGTTTGGTAAAGCTGGAGAGTTTGCAGAAAAGTTTTTTAGAAAAGGCCAGATGGTTTCTATTGTTGGAAGGCTTCAAGTTAATACTTGGGAAGACCAACAAAAAGTAAAGCATACCTCTGTAGATGTTGTGGCAGAAGAACAGCATTTTGCAGAAAGCAGATCATCAGCAGAATCTCGAGGCGTTATGATGGATACACCTTTAAATGCACCCGTACAAGCTCCCACCACTTCAGGAAATTCAGTAGAAGGCTTTATGCCGACTAACATTGAAGAAGATGACGATCTACCTTTTTAATTAACTATTATTAAAGTGAAGGAGGGAACAATACAATGGCAATGCAAAAAAGGCATAATCGCAGAAGACGTAAAGTAAACCAATTTGCAGGTGACAATATCAAAAAGATTAATTATAAAGATATTAATACCCTTAAGAAATTTATTTCTGAAAGAGGCAAAATTCTTCCAAGAAGAATTACAGGTAACTCTGCTAAAGCACAACGTAAATTAACAGTTGCAATCAAGCGTGCAAGACATATAGCACTTTTACCATATACACAAGATTAATTTTTAGACCGATTTACAACGTATAGAGAGAATAAATAAGCACACACAACTATGCACACCACTACCTTAGCAGGTAGTGTTTTTTTTACTATCAGCATTTATTAAAAGTTTGTAGAAAGACAATGCATACTAGAATTAAAAGTCATTTATATGGTATAATAAAAAAACATGAATTGGTAATGATGCAGCAATAGATTAGGAGGCATGTCTATCCATGAAACGAAGTTTGAAAAGTGTCATAGCTTTAGTGAGTCTAATGCTTGTTTATATTTTATTGGCTTCATTAGATGTCTACACGACAATGGGGCTTATAGTATTCCCCGTTCTTTCAATACCCTTAGCCATATGTCTTATAAAAGATAAATTGACATCAGGTGTAGACTTTATATTTAATATAGCCATTATTATGGGAATCTATCTTATGACTTATAGCGTACAAAGTGTTGTAGTATATCTCATAAGTGTTTGTGTACCTGCTTATGCAGCTGCATTCTTTTATAAAAAGAAAGTACCGCTTCCAAATATCATTATGTATGTTTCAGTGAGTATGACACTGGCAGTATTTATATACTTTGCCGGAATGAAAGCGGTAGGCATAGATTATGAAAAGGGATTTATTTTATTGATAGATCAAGTAAAAACGGTATATTTTCAACTATTGATATCTATGGAACAATCTGTTTCTACCCAAGAGATTTTACAGCAAAGTATGATGAAAGAAGTTATCACACTTATAACAGATACCATTAAGCAAGTTTATCCGGCGCTGATACTGATTATGGCCATGGCATTCACAACGATTCAAATAATTTTCTTAAACAGCACAAAAATGAGCAGTTTGAAACCGTTATTCAATTTCAAATTATCAAAGATAGCTGTTCTGGTGCTTTTTATTGCTATGATGGTAGCATTGTTAAGTGAGGATACAAATAGTATATGGGTGGTGGTGGCACTTAATGTATTGTTTGTCTTACAAAATTTGATGCAGGTAATGGGCATTATTTCTATCAGCGTATTGCTTAAAAGAGCTACTATTCATAAGGGTCTTAAGGTACTCGGGTATATTGTGTTATTTATGTTGCTTGTAACTCCAACAAGCGTTCTCATGATGCTGGGATGTTTTGATACTATTTTTAACTATCGAAAAGCT
>JAQSYC010000327.1 GCA_029256345.1 Clostridia bacterium
AATTGAATATTATTAAAGAGGTCTTAGACCTCTTTTTTTTAGGGAGTTTTTAGTAACGGTAAGGCCTTGTGAGAGAGCATTGATACCAAAGAGAACAGGCGCCATAGGAAATAGAATGGGTTGATATTTAATCATTCCTTTGTTATAATACATAAAAGGAAAAAAATGGAAATAACAAGGGGGATAAAAGGTGAAAAAATTTGTGGGAGTCATGTGTGTAGTGATAATATGCTGTAATAGTGTATTAGGGAATGAACTTTTAGACGCCAATAGTGGCGAGGTAAGTAAAATAGATGGTCTGTTACAAAATCAGCAATTAGAGTTAGTGTCTCAGAAAAAGACTTTAAAAGAAGAAATGCTGATGTCTTTTGAAGACAGGGAGAGTATGACCCAAGGTGAGGCTGCACGAATCGTATGTCAGTACATAGGTGTTAGTCCGATTTATCTGCCAGAAAAGGAAAACTGTAAAGACCCATTTATCGGAAGATTAGTTTTGGAGTATATTTGGGGAAGCCTTTCGTATGATGAACAGCAGGCTATGTCTTTAGAAGAGTGGAAAAGTGTATTTAATAAAGCTAAGCAGTTTAAAGAAGATAAAAATGCCTTTTATAATACTTTGATAGCTGAAAAGATAAATATAAAAGAGAAGATAAACAAATATATAGAGGAGAGTTATCAAGGTTTAACGTTCAAAAACATCTCTTTAGGTAAAGCCGAACAAAGCAGGCTATTCCTTTCAGTCCATGATAAGCGCTATGGTCTTTATGAATTTTTAGATGCAACTTACATAAATCTTAGGGCGCTAGAGGACATAGGCTTCAGAAATCAAGATAACATGTATTGGCTTGAAGCAATACAGCAACAAGATAAACCATCTTATAACGAGTCAAAGCCTTTTACTAAAAAGGATGTCTACATCCATAACAAGCCTATTTATATAGGAGAACTGCGAACGTATATGCTAGAGATTGATCATGAAATGTTTGTTCCAATAAGAGCCTTGCAGGCATATTTTAACTTGACCCTTGCAGATGAAAACATACAACTGGTTTCTAAGAACAAACCTATCAGCAGTTATGTGTTAAGTGGGGAAGCCTTCATTGTAAACCGTACGAATGAAGCTTTAAGTATGGGGTATAGTGATTTGTATTGGGATGGCAAACAAATTATTGAAAGTCAATCTGAAATAAGAAGACTTCTGCCCAATGAAAAGGCAGCTCATAATACGCAGCTCTATAGCTTGAAAAAGGGATATTACCTAACAACAAATCTTCATTACATTGAAACGGCAGATGAAACACTTCGTTTAAATCAGCCATTGGGGCAGGATATGCTGCCGTTGTTAAAAAAGTATAAGGAAGCTTTAGACAATGAATATCGTGAGAGTACTGTCAATAAGGATGTGGTATTCCCCCCATCACTGATTATAGGGACGATGAAATATGCTGTGAATGGTTTTGTGAAGGGTCAAAAGGTTGAAGTATGGGCGGCAGAAGATGGTGTGTCTTATTCGGTAAAAGACAGCCATGGCAAAGTTATCAAGTTCCCATGGAATAGTATCGCTATCCCTAAAGATCCGCCCACAGCCAAGGATAGACCTACTAAAGAACAAATAGAGACTTTTATCAATGAACAGGATATAAGCAGTAAAACGGCGTATTTAGTATGGACAGATTTATATAGACAGCAAACCTATATTTTAAAAGGTTCTAAAAATAATTGGCAGCTCATTAAAACGTTGCTGTGTTCTACAGGGAGAAATATTACCCCTACACCAAGAGGACACTTTGAACTCACCAATCGCGTACCTTATTTTGGCGTCGACAAAGGATATCGCTGTAAAAATGCTTTTCAGATATTCGGAGACTATCTTTATCACTCCATTATATTTGATGTCACAGGTACAAGACTGCTTGAAGGCAAAGGCGTTTTAGGACATAGGGCTTCTCAAGGCTGTATCAGATTTTCAGAGGAAGAAAGTCTGTGGTTTTACAATACGATGCAGACGGGTACCAGTGTCTGGATTCATTAAAAAATACATTCTCTAGTAAAAATCAGATGGAGTTTTTGAGAATAATAAAGTGATGGCTCACTCATAATATAAAGGATAAGTAACATTTGGAATATATTATTAGAGTGTGATATAATACTGTAGGAGCAACTAAGCAACTAAGGAGGTATAAAATGGAAGGCATAAGAAAAGAATATAAAAATGTATGGAGTAGCTATACAGAAGAAGATATGAGTCAAGTATTTGAATATGCAGATAGGTACAAAGCATTTATATCAGATAATAAGACAGAACGGGAATGTGTACGTTCCATGGTAAAAAAGGCTGAAGAAGCAGGTTATAGAAATATAGAAGCACTTATTAAAGATGGAGCAAAAGTAGGTAGTGGAGCTAAGGTATATGCTAATTATAAGGACAAAACACTTATTTTATTTTGTATAGGTGAGGCGCCTTTAGACGCAGGAATCAATTTGCTTGGAGCGCATCTAGACTCCCCAAGACTAGATCTTAAGCCAAATCCTTTATATGAAGATACAGAACTTGCACTGTTTAAAACCCACTATTACGGCGGGGTTAAAAAATACCAGTGGGTAGCTTTGCCACTGGCAATACATGGTGTAGTGGCTAAAAAGGATGGAGAAGTCATTAACATTACCATAGGTGAAGATGAAAATGACCCAGTAGTGGGTATTTCCGACCTGCTCATTCATTTGGCAAAAGAACAGATGGAGAAGAAGTTAGGCGAGGCCATTGCTGGAGAAGATCTTAATATTTGCTTAGGGAGTATTCCTCTTAAAGGTGAGGAAAAGGATAAAGTGAAGGGCAACATTTTAAAATGGTTAAATGATAAGTACGGTATTGTAGAAGAAGATCTGGTTTCATCAGAGCTTGAAATCGTACCAGCAGGTAAAGCCAGAGATTATGGTTTAGACCGCAGTATGATTATAGGTTATGGTCAAGATGACAGAGTATGCAGCTATGCCTCTTTTGAAGCGCAGCTAGAGGTCACTCACCCCATCAAAACGACAGCCACAGTTTTAGTTGATAAAGAAGAAATTGGGAGTGTAGGTGCTTCGGGAATGCAATCGAAATTTTTTGAAAATACTGTGGCGGAAGTGTTAAACTTAGTCGGACAGTACTCAAGTTTAAAATTAAGACGCACGCTAGCGAATTCAAAAATGCTTTCTTCGGATGTCACTGCAGGGTATGACCCTAATCATCCCACTGTTTTAGAAAAATACAATGCAGCTTACTTTGGCAAAGGTGTTGTATTTAACAAATATACGGGTTCAAGAGGTAAATCAGGTTCTAATGAAGCCAATGCAGAATATGTAGCTGAACTAAGAAAAATAATGGCGGATAATGAGATAACCTGGCAGACTTCCGAACTTGGCAGACTAGACCTAGGGGGCGGTGGTACCATAGCTTACATTCTTGCAAATTATGGTATGGATGTTATAGATTGCGGCGTGGCTGTACACAGTATGCATGCCCCTTGGGAGATTACAAGTAAAGCAGATATCTATGAAATGAGAAAAGCCTATATCGCATTTTTAATAAATGCCTAAAAATCAGGAGGAGACAAAAATGGAAAACACAAATCCAATACTAACGATAACAATGAATGATGATCGTCAAATAATAGCTGAGTTTTATGAAGAAATAGCGCCTATCACAGTGAAAAACTTTATTTCACTTGTTAGCAAAGGGTTTTATGACGGGCTTACTTTTCATAGAGTCATTAAAGGTTTTATGATTCAGGGAGGATGCCCAGAAGGAACGGGAACTGGAGGACCAGGTTACCATATTAAAGGTGAGTTTGCAGCAAATGGTGTTGACAATACTCTTAAACATCTAAGAGGTGTACTTTCCATGGCGAGAGCAATGGATCCTAACTCAGCAGGGTCACAATTTTTTATTATGCATCAGGACTCACCCCATTTAGATGGACAATATGCGGCTTTTGGGAAAGTGATAGAAGGCATGGAAGTAGTGGATGCCATAGCCGATACACAAACTGATTTTAGAGATCAACCAGTAGTGCCAGTGATTATCAAGTCTATGACAGTTGACACAAAAGGAAAAACATATGAAGGGATTTAAAGGACAGGTGGTAGCGCATGCCTATCATTGACTTTCACTGTGATACGATAGATAAACTTTACACCAATAAGACAAGTTTACTTGCAAATGACTATCATATTGATTTGAATAAACTTAAGTGTGGAGACTATCATGCGCAGTGGTTTGCTATATTCATAGACAAACAGTCAACAGACAAACCTTTGATGGAGCTAGCTAGAGAGATGTACCACTATTTTA
>JAQSYC010000328.1 GCA_029256345.1 Clostridia bacterium
CGGTGAAGGCGGTACGATGGTTGGGTACAAATTACAAGATGGTGATAAGGTTTTAGTGATTGAAGATGTGATTACAGCAGGGACGGCTATTAGAGAATGCCTGCCGATTTTAAAAGCAGCGGCCGATGTTGAAATCGCAGGACTTATTATCTCTGTAGACCGAATGGAGAGAGGTCAGCAGAATAAAACCGCTATCCAAGAAATCTATGATGAATTCGGGATTAAGACCTATCCTATTGTTACTGTTCGCGAGATTATAGACACCCTTCACAACGTACCGATTGATGGCAAGGTCGTTATTGATGATGAGATGAAAGCAAGGATGGAAGCTTATCTTGAGGAATATTGTGTAAAATAAGGTGTTGGCTAGTATTTTATAAGGGGTTTGCGGCCTTTTGCCATAATTTTTGCAACAAATAGTGTAAAAATCTTTAAAATAAGGAAAGTTTATATTATAATGAATATTATACTTTTTAATAAAAATTATTATTTAAGTATCATTTTCGATAATATCATGAGGAGTTCAAAATGGAAATCATTAATCATAGAGAATATTATTTGAGTAAGAAGAGAATCAAGAGATTCTTGAGTCTATTTGAGAAGAGTTATAGGCCGAGGACGATTATTATTTATGAAAAGCGCATTGATGTATTAAGAAATATAAGGCCTGTGGGCCTGTCTGTCTTTGGTGTGTTATTAGGCAGGACAGAAGGACTTTATATTTTGGATACAGATACGGTATGTGTTTTTGTATTTTCAGAAAATGATGATGGAGACGATAGGCAAAGTTTTCAGCTTTATTCACTCCATGCCCTATGCCATGAGTTAAGGCATAGGTTTCAGTATAAAACAGGCCAACCAATGACCGAAGAGGATGCGGACGCATTTGCGACTCTTTTTATGAAAACACATGCCCATGCTATCAAAAAGATAATGGGATGGGCAGATGAATGGGAAGTAGAAGAATACTAGATAGAGAGCGCTATGAAGTGATTAATATTTTGAAAAATTAAAACATAATTAAAAAGTAATAATTTGATGAAAATGATAGAAATTAGTGAATAAATGGATTATAATTTAAATAAAAATCTTAAGCATTTCTTGAAATAAAGGAGATACGCTATGCAACTAAGAAAAAAAATTCCTCTTTCAATTATATCATTAGTTTCTATTCCTTTAATGCTCCTGAGTGTTATCGTATATATTTATACTTCAAATATAGAGAATGCGTTACTGGAGTCATCAGATTTTGATAATGTATTTTTAGCCGATCAGTATGGGAGGGTCGTACTAAGTGCAAACCGCGACCTTGTAGGTACTTTCATAAAAAGCGAGCCGTACTTCATGACGGTCATGGCGTCTAAAACGATTATAAGCGATAGTAGATACAGCCGTGATGGAGAAGAAAAAGTTGTGGTGATGGCGGTACCTGTAAAAGGAAGTGTGGGAGAAGTAATAGGAATTTTTGGCAGTACCATTAAACTCCAATATTTTAAGAATAAGATTGCAAATGTTAAAATGTCAAATCATGGCTATGCATATATTGTGGATTCAGAAGGGGTAATTATAGCACATCCAGATGTTGCAAGAGTTGGAACTTCCGTGGAAAACGAAACTATTCAGAGTGTGGTGAGAAAGCTTAAAAATGGGGAAATGATTTTAGAAAAAGAAGGCAGTTATGTCTATCAAGGCAAAGAGAAATATATGGCTTATGGCATTATTCCAGATATTAATTGGATGATTGTTTTTGCACAAGATAAGCTGGAGATGAATAGACCTGCGCTGCTTGTCCTATTACTTATTATTGTGACAACGTTACTATGTATTGCAATAGCAGTTGTAATCAGTATAAAATTTTCAAAATCGATTACTGAGCCTATTAGTGAATTAAGTGAGACGATGGATAAAGCGGCAAATGGTGATTTAACCTCAACTTGTAAATTTGAGTCTCAAGATGAGTTTGGACAGCTTTCTCAAAATTTTAATGTGATGCTCAGTCAGCTTAGTTTGAGCTATGAAGAGCTCACCTCTGTTTATGAGGAGCTGGCGGCGACAGAAGAGGAGCTTAGGGCGCAGTATGAAGAGCTTCAAGCCAATGAAGAATATCTCAGAAAAAGTGAAGAAAAATATAAATTGGCTATTGAAGGGGCTAATGATGTTATTTGGGAATGGGATTATAAAACAAAATCTTTTAATGTATCGGATAAATGGCATGAAATGATAGGAGGAGATCCTGTTAAACAATTGCCTCTCAAAATCTTTACTAAGCTCATACATCACAATGATGCTAAACGGGTTATTGAAACCATGAAACAGCATCTAAAGGGCCATACGGACTATTACAAAAGTGAGTTCAGAATCAAAATGCAGGACGGCAGCTACAAATGGCTTCTTACAAGAGGAAAAGCATTGAAAGATATAAAAGGGGAAGTGACCAAAGTAGCAGGTTCTATGACAGACATCTCAGACAGAAAAGAGACAGAACACAAGATAAAATATATGGCGTATTATGATACATTAACGAAGCTACCCAACCGTATTTTATTTATGGAAAAGTTGGAGGCTGAGTTAAAGAAAGCAAAAGATCAGCCAATGGCTGGAGCAGTTATGCTGATAGATCTTGATAACTTTAAAAATGTAAATGATACACTAGGACATGATTATGGAGATGCTTTATTAGAACTGATTGCCCAAAAATTAAAAGACATTGTAAAGGATAAAAATACGGTCTGTCGATTTGGAGGCGATGAATTTCTTGTTTTAAAACCAGATATTAAAAGCGAAGAACAAGTAGCAACATTTGCAAAGAAAATTCTCAGTATTTTTGAAAATTCTTTTGCTGTTCAAGATAAGCTTATCTATACCACTGCAAGTATAGGAATATCCATTTATCACAAAGATGGAGAACATACTCATAATATTCTTAAGAATGCAGATACGGCCATGTATACTGCTAAATCAAGCGGAAAAAACAGATACGCCTTTTTTAATGATGAGATGTACCAGGGGTTAAAACGCAAAACAAAAATTGAAACTATTTTAAGAAGCGCACTAACGAATAATGCCTTTGAAGTTTATTATCAGCCTCAAATTAATGTCAAACAAAATAAAATGACAGCCTTTGAAGCACTTCTTAGATTGAAATCCGAGGAACTGGGCTTTATATCTCCAAAGGAGTTTATTCCGATAGCAGAGGAATGTGGACTTATCAAGGAAATTGGCGAGTGGTGTCTAAGGACTGCTTGTTTAAAAAACAAAGAATGGCGAGACAAAGGGTATGAATTTGACGGCATAGCCGTTAATATATCCAGTGTTCAGTTTCAGCAAAGCAACTTTATTAAAATGATTACAGACATTCTTAAGGAG
>JAQSYC010000037.1 GCA_029256345.1 Clostridia bacterium
TCTCTTTTCTCCAGTGCCTATATTTGAGAAAACCACTTTAGTAGCCGGCTACCACTTAGTAGGTCGTGACGTACCAGCTGGAGACTATACTGTTATCGCTCCCTCTGGTACAGGACACTTCATGATCTATGACCCTCAGTCTTCTTTAGCTGTAGACGAAAGTCTTACACCTCACTGCTCTGATGATCCAAATACCCAGCTTGAAGTATCCCTTAAAGAAGGTCAGATTGTAAAAATTAATAATCTAGATAGGGTTGAACTCACAAAATAGGCTGCAAATCTATGTTCTTTAGATTTGCAGCCTATGTAAATTCTTACACTATTCCTTAATATATGAGCAACAATAATCACTGACTTCTTTAATAACAAGATCAAAACTTGAATGGCTTGGGACTGTGAAGCTTTCGCCTTCTTTATAGGTTACAAATTCTTCTTTGCCTGGCAGCCTTACTTCCATGCTTCCGCCTAATACCTCCATTATCTCCTTATCAGCTGTTGAAAAGGTATACTCTCCTGGAAGCATAATGCCCAGTGTTTTCTTTTCTCCGCTTTCAAAAACAACTGTTCTGCTTGTCACTTTACCTTCAAAATATATATTAGCTTTTTTAATAATAGTGATGTTTTCAAACTGTGCCATTTTTTATCCTCCTCAAGTAAATGTGTTATTAAAATTTGTTAATACCCTCATATAAGCTTAGCACTGTACGAAGATGGTACTGATAAACTATTGTTCTTTCAGTCTCTGTAATATTGGCTAGTATGTCATTTGCCTGTAGATGATTGAGCAGCTCCATATGCATGATGATGGACTTAATCCTATCCATATTGCCATCCAATGTTTTTATACTATCTACCTTCTTTTTAGCATGAATATCTGCCTTATATAAGTTTAATTCCTTTTCTAGGTGGGCTATGTTACTTTTTAAGCCTGCTAAACTGCAAATCTCACTTTTTATACTATATTGATTCATATTCCCTTCTAAATCCCTAAGTATCCCTTTAAAAGTCGCCTTAATACCCTCTAGATTGTCGTAAGGAAAAAACGTAAGGTTGACCATAACAGCTATAAATATTCCAATAAAAGTATCTAGTATCCTGTTAATGCTGTACATAAAAGGTGTTTTGCCATTTAGGTTGACCATAATAGCAATGAGGACAATACCTCCTACCGTAATAGAACCCTGAAGCTTCATAAGATTGCATATCGAAATAAGTACGATAATGCCTATACCGCATATTAAAGCATTTTCTGGTTGGATAGAGGCGCAAACTAGTCCTAAAACCGCTCCTAACAATGTACCAATCATCCTGTTCTTTCCTGTATTAAACGAACCTATTATTGTCTTATCCATTGATATAATCGCTGCAATAGCCCCAAAAAAAGGACTGTCTAATTCTAAAAGTGCAGTTATAAAGATAGTCAGGCAAACCGCTATTCCTGTTTTAATTGTTCTTAGTCCTATATATTTTTTAAACATAGTTCTCCCTACTTACTGGCAACAATTCCTTTTGATGCATCTATGATAACCACTGTTCCCGATTTAAGAATATTTGTGGCTTGTTCAGCACCTATTATGACTGGAATATCGATAGCAAGTCCGATTATAGCTGCATGGGAATTAAATCCGTCCTGTTCCGTAATAATACCAGCAGCCTTTTTGAGAAGTGGGAGCAGCTTATTTGAAGTCTGAGATATAACAATAATATCACCTTCATTAAAGTTTTTGATAGCATCTTCATCACTTTTGCAGACACAGAGATTTGCACAAGCGCTTTTTGTGGTAATGCCTGTTCCTGATACTAAAATATGTCCTACTACATCCACCTTAATCATATTGGTTGTTCCTGAAACCCCAAGAGGTATACCACTTGTTATAACAACTAAATCTCCATTTTTCACAATACCCGTCTTCTCTGCTGACTCTATAGCATGGTCAAATAAAACATCTACCTTTTGCTCTTCTGGTATGAGTAGTGGTATAACTCCCCATGATAAATTCAGCTGATGATAAACCTTTTCAGAAGTTGTACAGCCAATAATCGGAGGTACTGGCCTGTATTTTGATATCATTCTGGCCGTTCTGCCTGACTGGGTTACTGTAATAATAGCTGTGGCTCCCAAATCGTGAGCTGTGGTACAGGTTGCATGTGAAATAGCGCTGGTTACATTAGGTAATTTATGGTTGGCGTCATTTTTGAAGCGTTTAATGTAGTCAATATCATTTTCAGTTCTTTCAGCAATCCTAACCATTGTTTTAACAGCTTCAATTGGGTAAAGACCCGCTGCCGTCTCTCCCGATAACATAATGGCACTCGTTCCATCATAGATAGCATTTGCCACGTCATTTGTCTCAGCTCTTGTAGGTCTGGGATTTTTCATCATTGAATCAAGCATCTGCGTGGCTGTTATAACTTGTTTACCACTGTTATATACTTTTTTAATGATCATTTTTTGAAGAGCTGGCACTTCTTCTGCTGGAATCTCTACTCCCATATCTCCCCTTGCGACCATAATACCGTCTGTCACACGGATAATTTCATCAATGTTTTCCACACCTTCTCTGTTTTCAATCTTAGCAATCACATTGATATTATGACAATCATGTTCATCAAGAATTTTTCTTATTTCTAATATGTCTTGGGCACTTCTTGCAAAAGAAGCAGCTATAAAATCAAATCCGGTCTCTATACCAAAAATAATATCTGCTTTATCCTTAGGACTTATATAGGGCATCGAAAGTCTTGAGCCTGGAAGATTTACACCTTTATTATTGGATAAAAGACCACTGTTCATGACTCTGCAATGAATATCTGTATCATTTATCTGCATCACTAAAAGTTCTACCAGACCATCATCAAGCAAAATCACAGAACCTTCTTGTACATCTGTTGGGAGATATTTATAGTTAACCGTAACAATTTCTTCATTACCAGCCACTTCTCTTGTAGTCAAAGTAAATCTTTCTCCTTTAGTCAGCGTTACTTTGCCCTTTTCAAATTTACCAATTCTTATTTCAGGTCCTTTTGTATCCAGTAGGGTGGCAATAGGTTTATTAAGTTCTGCTCTTAATTTAACAACCTTATCAAATGTGGCCTTATGACTGCCATGATCCCCATGTGAAAAGTTGAAACGTGCCACATCCATCCCAGAAATCATTAATTCTTTTAGTACTTGCACATCATCTGTAGCTGGGCCAAGTGTACATATAATTTTTGTTTTTCTCATATTATTCGCTCCAATTTCATTTATTGTTGTTTCTATCACTTCTATGATTCTATATCATATATTTCACATCATTTATAAGAGTTATTCAGCATGTATTGATTTTCCCCTTTAAGTCATTACGATACCGTTATTATATAATATTGGTTCGTCATAATTCAACACTTTTATACTTCTACCCTTGTTTATAGTATGTTAAATCTCTGTGAGTATCACTTCTTTGGTGTGTTAATTCCTAGATATTCACAAGATATCCTCTACATTGTATCAATATTTATAAATACTCATAAAAGCTATAAAATTCCCTTTACTATGTTTTGTAGCTTTTATCCTAAATATTCCTTTTTTGTTCTCATCTATTAAGCACAGTGCTATAAATATAAAAAGAAGCTTAGACTTAAGTTCTCCAAGCTTCTTAATTGTTATCATTTATCTTTGTTTTGGGTTTCGATTTTACTCATTTTTTCTTCTCTTATCAAACTTTTCAAATGGAGTCCTCTTGTTTTAAGTCGCAAAGACACACTTTTTTCTAATATGACATATCCCACCCATTGGAGGGCTTTGTCATATTCTTCAAAGCGTCTATATAAATCTGCAATAATGTAAGCTACTGTTAATTCATCTAATTCAAAAATAGGAAATCTCTCATGGTTGTAAGCATTCAAAAAACCTGTAAGGGCATACTTTAAAAAAGTTTTTTCTTGATCGCTATCTTCTAGTTCTCGATATAACCAGGCAATTTTCAGACACAAATAAGCTTTTTCACCATCTTTTACCTTCTTAGCCATTGCATTTAACAACGCTAATTTATAACGTTCTACAGCATCTTTATTGGTTAAAACCTCAGGGTAATTCCGTTCTTTATATTGAGAACAAATTTGTTCTTTAATCCATCCCATTTGTTTAGGGGATACTGAGCTAAATATTTTCGATAAAGCCGCATAACCACATTTTGGACATACAATGCACTCATAAAGACTTGGATTAACCGTATCATACTTAGGTTTAAGATCTGTATCTACAGACATCAATCTGTTTTTACCTGAACGAATAGCCTTACTGGTAAATACTTTATCACAAATAGGACAAATATAGGTTTTGTCATATAAAATATCCGCTAAAGCAATGCCTTGCTTTTTTTGTAATTCATCTGTTGTCTTTTGTTTCACATCACTAGCAAAAATCTCTATTTTATCTAAATTCCTAAATCCCAATGCTTTTAATTCTTCAAAAACATTATCCATATGATCCCTCATTTAAGTTATCAAAATAGTATAATAACATCTCTGCTAGTATTGCGTAAGAAACAAATTATTATAAATCTTGAACAAATATATTCTATTATTATATTTTAACATTTATTCATAGACTCTTCAAGCTGTCCACCTTTAAAACTACTTTTTAAAGATACCCAGTGGTTTGCCCAGAGGCAAAAATTCTCTTCCAAAATGTCTATTAAGTACATTTGCGGCTGCACCATAAAAAGATAATAATGCAATTAAAAATTCGCTCCATCCAGCTAACAAATGGGTAAAATGATAAACTATATCAAAAGAGCTCAGTGCCAGTCCTATAAATAAAAAATCAATAAGCACAAAAATACCAAATAATACTTTATTTGTTTCTACTGCTGCAATTGTCATAAATAATGTAAATATCAAATACCCTATAAATGCAAATCCCAGTTGTTTAGAGTCTGCCATCCCCTGCAGCTTTTCACCAAAAACACCATTTTGGATAAGCCATGTAAGGGCTACACTAAACCAAAAAAAGGCATATCCCCCAAAAGCAGTTGCTCCAAACACATTGTTTTTCTTTGCATCCATAATACAGGCCATAAGCTGTGCAAATCCTCCTAAAAAAATAGCCCAAGGAATAATAAGTGCCACGCCTTCTGTCCATCCAAGCTTTTGTGATGATGCCACTAATGTTACCATCGCAAGGCCAAATAAGCCTAATGCAGATGGGTCTGCTGTTGTTACCATCACGTTAGTATTTTTTGTTGTTTCCACTACTTCTCCTCCTAAATAATATCTAATATAAAGTAAACTAACTCTTCAATATTACAACAAACTTATAGGAGATGTAAACAACTATTTGTAGATTTAACAAGTATTTTGACATGTATTATTTGTAAAAACCCCCTATCTCGTCAGATAAGGGGTTTTTTACAAATATATTCGTCGCCAGTTGAATTTATTTTAATAGTATAGCTTGTTATTTTTTGGATTAGTCAACAAGTCTTTTGTAAGACTCATATCTGTCTTTTGCATTTTTTTCTGCTGTTATAAATAATTCTTCAGCTTGCTCTGGATATTGTTTAGCAAGTGATGAATATCTTACTTGTGCCATAATAAAGTCTCTAAAGCTTTCTGTTGGCTCTTTTGAATCTAAACTAAATGGATTCTTTCCATCTTCTTTAAGCGCAGGATTGAATCTGTATAAATGCCAGTAACCAGCTTTAACTGCTTGTTCTTCGTTAGCAATTGTACGACCCATACCTTCTTTTAATCCGTGATTGATACAAGGTGCATAAGCAATAATGATAGATGGTCCTTGATGCGCTTCTGCTTCAAGTACTGCTTTCATAAGCTGATTTTTGTCTGCTCCAAGTGCTACTTGCGCAACATATACATTACCATATGACATCATCATCATACCAAGGTCTTTTTTACGTGATTTTTTACCAGAAGCTGCGAATTTTGCAATAGCGGCTGTTGGTGTTGCTTTAGAAGATTGACCACCTGTATTAGAGTATACTTCAGTATCAAATACAAGTACATTTACATCTTCACCTGATGCAAGTACATGATCAAGTCCGCCATATCCAATATCATATGACCAACCGTCTCCACCAAGCATCCATACAGATCTCTTAACTAGATAATCTTTTTTAACTTCTATTTCAGCAAGTAAAGCTTTGGCTGCAGCATCGGTGATATCATTGTTTGAAAGTACATCTAAAACTTTTTGAGAAGCTATTTTTGAAGCCTCGCCAAGTTCCATTGTGTCAATCCATTCTGTGAAAGCTGTTTTAGCTGCTTCATCGATGTCTAGGGCTAAAAGTTCTGTCATAACATCTTTAAGTTTATTTCTCATTTGAGTAACAGCTAATTGCATACCAAATCCATATTCTGCATTGTCTTCAAATAATGAATTTGCCCATGATGGACCTTGTCCTTTACAGTTAACTGTATAAGGTGTTGATGGTGCTGAACCACCCCAGATTGAAGAACAACCTGTTGCATTAGCAATCATCATACGATCTCCAAAAAGTTGTGTAACAAGTTTAATATATGGTGTTTCACCACAACCTGCACAAGCTCCTGAGAACTCGATAAGTGGTGTTTTAAACTGACTGCCTTTAACTGTCGTTGCAGCTACTAAATCTTCTTTAGGTGCAACTTCTTTGATTGCGAACTCCCAGTTTGGAACTTCTTTTTCTGTTTGTGAATCAAGTGGTTTCATAACAAGCGCTTTTGTTTTAGCTGGACAGATATCTGCACAGTTACCGCAGCCTGCACAATCCATTGTACTTACCTGCATCTTGTAAGCTAAACCTTCGAGTCCTTTACCAACAGCTTTTTTAGTTGCAAAACCTTCTGGTGCATTTTTGAGCTCTTCCTCATTTAAAAGGAATGGTCTAATTGTTGCATGAGGACATACGTAAGAACATTGATTACACTGAATACAGTTTTCTGGAATCCACTCTGGTACATTGATAGCAATACCACGTTTTTCATAAGCAGATGTTCCGCAAGGGAATGTACCATCTTCAATACCATTAAATGCACTTACTGGAAGGTTATCTCCTTCTTGAGCATTCATTGGGCGTAAGATATTTGTGATGAATTCTGGCTCATTTACTTTAGCTGCTTCTGCATCAGCTGCTGTAAGCCATGCTTCTGATACTGTTATGCTCACTGCTGAATCAACGCCTTGGTCAATTGCTGCATAGTTCATATTAACAATCTTTTCGCCTTTTTTACCATAAGCTTTGACAACCGCTTTTTTAAGATAACCGATAGCTTCTTCTTGTGGAATAATGTTGGCAAGTTTAAAGAATGCTGCTTGCATAACCATATTTATTCTGTTTCCAAGTCCAATTTCACTAGCAATCTTTGTTGCATTAACGGTATAGAACTTGATATCATTTTTAGCAATATATTGTTTCATTTTAGCTGGTAAGTGTTGTTCAACTTCTGACTGGTCCCAAATACAGTTGAGTACAAATACGCCGCCTTTTTTAAGTCCTTTTAATAAATCATATTGATAGACATAAGATTGGTTATGACATGCAATATAATCTGCTTCATCAATCAGGTAAGTTGAACGAATAGGTGACTTACCAAATCTTAAGTGAGAAATAGTTACCCCACCTGATTTTTTAGAGTCATATGCGAAATAAGCTTGTGCATACATATCTGTGTGTTCACCAATGATTTTAATCGCTTGTTTGTTCGCCCCAACTGTACCATCTGAACCAAGTCCCCAGAATTTACATCTTACGGTACCTTCTGCAGCAATTTTTAGGACATCATCCATTGGAAGAGATGTATTTGTAACGTCATCTTCAATACCTACTGTAAATTGATCTTTTGGAACATCGCTTACAAGGTTATCATATACAGCTTTAATAGTTGTTGGTGTTGTATCTTTTGAACCAAGACCATAACGTCCACCAATAATAAGTGGTGCATTTTCTTTATTGTAGAATACTGAACGTACATCTAAATAAAGTGGCTCTCCAATTGAACCTGGCTCTTTTGTTCTGTCAAGCACACAAACTCTTTTGACTGATGCTGGCATAGTTTTTAAAAAATGTGCAATAGAGAATGGTCTGTATAAATGGATTTTAACAAGTCCATATTTTGCACCTTTTGCATTGAGCGCATCAATTGTTTCTTCAATAACTTCTGTTACAGAACCCATCGCTACAATAACATATTCAGCGTCTGGTGCACCATAATAGTTAAATAAGTCATATTTTCTTCCAGTCAGTTCATTCATTTTTCCAATGTATTCTTCTACAATAGGAATAAGATTGTTATAGAATTTATTAGAAGCTTCTCTTGTTTGGAAATAGATATCTGGATTTTGAGCTGTACCACGTGTTACAGGTCTATTAGGTGATAAAGCTCTATCTCTAAATTCTTGTAATGCTTCTTGATCTACTAATGCTGCTAAATCTTCATAATCTACTGCTTCAATTTTTTGGATTTCATGAGAAGTTCTAAATCCATCGAAGAAATGTACAAATGGTACTCTTCCTTTGATAGCTGCAAGATGCGCTACTGGTGCTAAGTCCATAACTTCTTGTACAGAACCTGTAGCAAGCATTGCACATCCGGTTTGTCTAGTAGCCATAACGTCTTGATGATCACCAAATATAGATAACGCTTGTGCAGCCAGGGCACGGGCACTTACATGAAATACTCCTGGAAGTAATTCACCAGCTACTTTGTACATATTAGGAATCATAAGTAGTAAGCCTTGTGATGCTGTAAAAGTTGTTGTTAATGCTCCTGCTTGAAGTGAGCCGTGAAATGCTCCTGCGGCACCTGCTTCTGATTGCATCTCTACTACATTTACTGTTTGTCCAAAAATATTTTTTCTGCCTTGTGCAGACCATTCATCAACAGCTTCTGCCATGTTTGAAGATGGTGTAATTGGGTAGATAGCCGCAACGTCGGTGTAAGCATATGCAACATATGCTGCAGCGGTATTGCCATCTACTGTCATCATTTTCTTTGCCATGTGTTTTCTCTCCTTTTATATTTTCTATAATATTTTAATATAATATTATACATATGTATCTAAAATTATATCATCATATATATAATTTTAATATTTACTACATATATAATTTTACACCTATTATCTTTCGGTGTAAACTCTTGTATACAATATTATAGAATAAAAATTTTGTTTTTTAAAAATATCCCTGTTATAAGCTGTCTTTAGATGTAGACATAAAGTTAGGGAGCCCGTTAAGCCCCCTATTAATTTGTCGCTATTTGTGTTTATTTATACTGTCAATACAGTATAACCATCTTGTAATATCTTGGTTAGCTCTTCACCAACAGACTTTACTTCTATTCCTAACCACTGAAGTTTCTCTTTTACTCCAAGTTGTTCTACGCAGCCTTTACAAGCTGTTACCTTGACCCCATGATGCAGTGCCACTTCGATTTGATCCTGAATAAGTTTGTTTTCTGCACTTAGTTTTGCTGAAGCACCCCAGATAATAATGGTCACTTCATCCCACGAGTTATTAATTTTACTATTAATTGCATACATAAGAACCATCTTTTCAGAACTTATTGGGTCACCTGTCACCCATAAAATATAAAGTTTTTGATCTTTTTCCATCATAGCATTCCCCCATCTCTTAAATTTTAAAAGATTATAAAGAGTCATGTTTCAATACTTAAATTCACTCTAAGATTAATATAACATGATTCTATCTCTATTATACCTAAGAATGAGTTAAATAGGTTTAATTTTTAAGTTTTTCTTCCTGTATTTTTACATTATTTAAAAGCCCATCGATTTCATTTTTCAAATTCATTAATGCCGCAATATCTGTACTAAGTCCCGCCAATACACACCCTGGGATTTTAGCAGCCCTTTTCTTCAAATCTAACCCCTTTTGAGTAATGGTAACACATAAAAGTCTTTCATCTTCTTTGGAACGTTCTCTTTTAATAAGTTCCATATGCTCCAACCTTTTTAATAATGGCGTTAAAGTACCTGAATCTAGATAAAGCTTATTCCCTAAATCTTTTAATGTCACGACATTGTTTTCCCACAGCACTAGCATAACTAAATATTGAGGATAAGTCACTCCTATTTCATCAAGAAACGGCCTGTATATTTTTGTTATAGCCCTTGAAGCTGCATATACGGAAAAGCACAATTGATTCTCTAGTTTTAAAACATCAGTTTTCTTCATCGACCCTATCTCCTTCGCAAATTTCTAAATTTTTATCTTTATTATAACTTATAAAAATCATTTTGTTAATATAATATTGATAAATTTAATTTTTTATAATTATATTTCACCCAACCAATATATGTTATAATATATCTATGTAAAATATAATCTTTCTTTGAATAATAGGTCATTCTTTTTATATAGACAACTACTCTATATTTATATACTTGAGTATAATTTTTTATATTATATATCTAAAAATTATACTCTTTCTTCAATGAAACAATTTTAATATTATGTTTCATTATATATCTACTTAAAAGGAGTCAAATAATGACAGTCGAACCAATAAGAGACAAAAGTAAAATCAAAAAAATGTATACTTACTTAAATGCAAAAAGCCCCAAATATGGACTGCTTTTTAAGTTTGGCTTAAATACCGGATTAAGAATCAGTGATCTTTTGCCTATAAAAGTGAGTGATATTTTTAATAGCTCGAGACAATATAAGGAATATTTCATATTAAAAGAAAAGAAAACAGGTAAAGAAAAAAAAATAAAATTGAATACAGCGCTTAGGGAAGCCCTAAATGATTTCATAAAAGAGCAAGGTTTAAACTATGAATCCTACCTGTTTTTTAGCTGTAAAGGAAATCATATTAAGCGCATACAAGCCTATAGAGTGTTGAAAGAAGCGGCAACTACCTGTGGCATAGAGAATTTTGGAACCCATAGTTTAAGGAAAACTTGGGGGTACTGGACATATAAAATATCAAGATACAATGTAGGCTTAATCATGGATACATTCAATCATAGTTCACAAAGTATTACATTACGGTATATAGGGGTTAATCAAGATCAGAAGGATGAACTTTATTCACTTGTACAATTTTAGATTAAGATACAATATATTACATTTTTTTATACTCTGGTACATATTTTTTGATAAAATTGTCGAAATTATTGAATGATAATAGAAAATCAGAACTTTGTATGATATAATCTTTTTATCTGTCAGAATACCGAAATTCTACATAAGATAATGAAACATAATATTAAAATTGTTTCATTGAATGAAATTGACAAAAATATAAAAAAGTTATGTACTTTGCTAAATTATGACATCATAGCCATCATCAATTTTAATAATGGGTATCAGCTTGCTACATCAACTGAAATACTTCTTAGAAAAAATAACGAGTACATAACTGCCAGTGATAGATGGATCAAAGTCCTTAATACTTCTACAAAACATTTATTAGCTTTATTGACCGAGCAGCAGCAAGTTCTATTTTATAGTGCTGACGTTATTGAGTATGAGAATTATCTACCACTTATTGAAAATATTGAAAAAGAAATTTATATTCCAATCTTTCAAAATACAAAAAACACCAATGCTTTATCTAAAGATTTAATAGGCTGCATTTATATATCGACTTTTGATTGCGAAAAGAACGTACAGATTAACCAACTTATTCAAGGTGACGTTTATAATACTATTTACATCTTAGATAAATTGTGTGTTATGAAATATTTAGGCTATAAAAAAAATGAATCTGTTTTTAATTTGGTCAATGTTATGTCCGAGATGACCTTAGAAAGTGACCCTCTGGCAGTTCTGCATCCCTATGCTGTCGCACAGTTTGCATCTCAAATTGCAGACGTTCTCGCCTTAGATGATTTTACCAAAGAAGAAATATACTTTGCTAGCCTCTTACATGACATCGGTAAAATCTATATTGATATAAATATTTTAAGGAAAGAAACTTCTTTGACCGATAAAGAATATATCACTTTAAAAAATCACAGTATTTATGGTGCAAATATTATCAAAAGCATTACTTCATTAGATGATATTTCCTTTTTTGTCAAACACCATCATGAACGTTACGACGGCGCTGGTTATCCCGATGGATTAAAAGGTGAGTCAATTCCTCTTCAAAGCAGAATTATCTGTATAGCTGATGCCATTGATGCCATGCTCTCTCAAAGGGTTTATAAACCCTCCAGATCAGATCAATTTGTTATCAGGGAACTTCTTCAAAACAAAGGAAAGCAGTTTGATCCAGAACTGGTAGATATTGCAATTGATATCTTATCCAACTGCTCAGAAGAAACTTTCAATCCACTCTCTAGCTTCATTACCTGGAGCACCCTGACACTCATCACAACTTGCGGAACCTATTCTATCCAAGGTACACTCATGACCTACGGTTTTGGACATTTCTTTAAATCTAACAAGTTTAACTTTTTGTCTGCAATAGGAGATGGAGAGGTTATAGACGCTATACTATTTATGCATACAAGTCATAATACTATTTTAGAATGTCAAGCGCATTTAGACTTTTATGAAGAAAACCAAGTGTATATTTCTCATATTAAGTCGCCTTTATAATATTTACCTTTACTATTTACATACTTGAAAGGATACTCCCCCTCATGAAAAGCATTAAAGCTCAAATATTACTCTCAACTGAACTTGTTATTTTAGCCATTATTATTGGATTAAGCACCCTGGCTCTTCAGATCTCAACTAATGCTGTTAAAAAAACTGCTGATACAACGATGTCAGCTATTGTTCAGCAAGCTGCAAAGGTTGTAGAAAGCCGTATAACTGAACAACTTAATATCATGGAAATGATAGCTGTCCGTCCCAATATTTCCAATACCAATATTTCTACTGAATATAAGCTGACCTCGTTGCAAGTAGATGCACAACGTTATGGTTATCTAAAAATAGGAATAGCCGATTTAACTGGAAATGCTAAGTTTAGTGATGCATCTGCTACCAATGTTTCTGACAGGGACTACTTTAAAAAAGCTATAGAAGGTATACCAGTTGTCTCCGATCCCATGTTAAGTAAAACTGATAATCAAATGATTGTGGTTTATGCTGTTCCTTTAACAGAAAATGGACAGGTAGTTGGTGCATTAATCTCCACGAAAGCCGGTACTGAGATTAGTTCAATAGTAGACGATATTACCTTTGGACAAACTGGTAGAGCTTTTATGTTGTCTAACACTGGGGTCAAAATAGCTCATTATAATAATGACCTGGTTATGAATATGGATAATGACTTTGAAAATATCAAACAAGATAGTACCCTAAAAGAAGTGGTAGCTCTTGAGGAAAAGATGATTAATGGGGAATCAGGCTCTGGTTCTTATCGCTATAAAGGAGCTGATAAATTCTTAGCTTTCGTGCCCGTTCCTGATACAACTTGGTCTTTAGCTGTTGTAGTAGAAAATGCTGAGGTTTTTTCAGAACTTACATTTCTTAGGATCATTATCATTGTTATCGCTGTATTATTTTTGGCGATATCCTCTGTTATTACCTACTTAATCTCAAATAATCTAGCCAGTCGCATCAAAGCTGCTACCCTTTATATTACGCCAATGGGCTCTGGTGACTTTTCTCACCCAATATCTCCTAAACATCTTACGATGAAAGATGAAATAGGCCAAGTGATTCGTGCTGTTAATGCCATGCAGCTTTCTATCAAAGAAATGCTGTCATCAGTTATAGCTAACTCTAATAAAATTGACCTAGATTCTCAAAATCTTTCTGCTGTATCTGAAGAAATGAGCAGTTCTTCAAGTACTGTTACTATTGCTGTTCAGGAGGTTACCAAAGGTGCTACTACTCAGGCCGAGTCACTCACTGCTATTACAGAAGGCTTAACTCAGTTCTCTGATAATCTGGACCATATCATTCAAGATATTCAGACGGTTGATTCAAACTCCAATCATATCATGAAACTTGCAGGGGAAAGCACTGAAAAAATTCACCATCTCTCTCAATCGGTAAAAGACACTAATCGTCAGTTTGGAAATTTTGAAACACAGATTATTGAATTAGGCAAAAATATTCATAAAATCAGTGAGATAACAAATCTCATTAATGCCATCTCCGACCAAACCAATTTACTTGCACTCAACGCTGCAATCGAAGCGGCTAGGGCTGGGGAAGCTGGAAAAGGGTTTTCAGTCGTTGCAGAGGAAATACGAAAACTTGCTGAGAATTCCAAAGAATCTTCTGCAAGTATTTCTTCACTTATTGATACCATTTATACTGAAAATGAAATAATGATTCAAACAACTCAAGCAGTCAGTCAAGATTTTACTAATCAAACAGCTGTTATCGATACGACTTTATCGTCTTTTAATACTATCGTAAATGCTGTTAAAGAAACGACTTCCCAGATAAAAAACATTAACGTTTCTGCTGAAAGTATCAATGTACAAAAAAATGGTGTGCTTAATCAAGTAGAGCATATTGCTTCCATTTCCGAAGAAACATCTGCTACCTCAGAAGAGATCGCTGCTTCTTCAGAGGAACTACATAGTGCCTCCGAAGAAGTTGCCGCTTCGGCAATAAACCTCGGTATCCGAACCAAAGAAATGATGGAAGAAGTTAATAAGTTTAAAGTCTAATTCACCAACCCGATCCCCCTAAAAAAGCCCCCCCTTATAGAAACAACTCTATAAGGGGGCTTTCATTTTATAGTTTATAAATATTTTCTCAGTTCCCTAATATCAGCAATAACCATATCAGCGGTATCTAGTTCTCCTGCTACAGCAAAGCCATACGTACATCCTATCGTATAAATACCATTTTTTTTGCCTGCTTCAATATCTTGTTGTCTGTCTCCTATGATAACACTTTCTTTTGGATACTGATCTTTTATCTCTGCGAGTATCTCGTGTTTTGGAATAAAATGATAGTCATCCGAACATATCAATGCCTCAAAATAGTTGTCTAGTCCAAATATCTTATTATGATACTCCTTATAATACTTTTTACAATTGCTGATAAAGACAAGTTGGTATCCTTTGTCTTTCAAATACTGCAAGGTCTCTGTTGCCCCTTTATAAAGAATGGGTTTGTCAGATTTAATCTGTTGTTTCATTTCTTCACCAATGATTTCACTGCACTGCTCTCTTAGATCAAGGCTTAAGCTTGGCATAAAGTTTTCCCACATAGCCTGCGGATTAAAACCCAACCAATAACTTATTTCTTTGTCTGACCATTCTCTCTCCTCTGCAAATCCTTTCTCTACAAGAAATGCATAAGCTTTTCTAAAACTTGGAGCATATAGTTTAATACTATCATGCAGTGTGCCGTCATAATCAAAAAATAGTGTTTTTATACTCTTAAACGGTATCAAAGTCTACACTCCTATTCTTAAAACTGTCTTAAAAGATTAGCCATCTCAATAGCTGTAACCGCTGCATCATACCCCTTATTGCCCGCTTTAGTACCGGCTCTTTCTATAGCTTGTTCAATGGTATCGGTAGTCAGAACGCCAAATATAACTGGCATTCCAGTTTGGAGTGATACACTAGCTACCCCTTTGGTTACTTCGCTTGATACATAATCAAAATGAGGTGTGGAGCCTCTTATGACTGCTCCAAGGCAGATGACCGCATCATATTTTTTAGCCTCTGCCATTTTCTTAGCAATGAGTGGAATTTCAAAAGCGCCAGGCACCCATGCCATTTCTATATCTTCTTCCCTAGCTCCATGTCTTAGTAATCCATCAATTGCTCCAGACAAAAGTTTTGATCCTATGAATTCATTAAATCTGCCTACAACCACTCCAAACTTTAGTCCTTGTGCAACAAGCTTACCTTCAATTGTTTTCATTTATTGTTCCTCCTCAAATTTTAGCAGATGTCCTAGTTTTTGTTGCTTGGTCTTTAAGTAATACACATTTCTTTCATTATGATTCATTTGTATGGGGACTCTCTGAGTAATCTCTATACCAAACCCTGATAGTCCTTTTATCTTTTTGGGGTTATTGGTCATGAGTCTAACCTTTTTGATACCTAAGTCAGCTAGAATCTGTGCACCTATTCCATAGTCTCTCATATCCGCTGGAAAGCCTAAAGCTACATTAGCTTCCACTGTATCAAGCCCTTCATCTTGAAGACCATAGGCTTTTATTTTGTTAATAAGCCCTATGCCTCTTCCTTCTTGTCTCATATACAGAAGCACGCCCCTCCCCTCCGCTTCGATTGCCCTCATAGCCTGCGCATATTGCTCTCCGCAATCACATCGCCTAGAACCAAAGGCATCTCCTGTCAGGCATTCTGAATGGACTCTGACAAGTATAGGCTCATCATCTGTAACGTTGCCTTTAACCAAAGCCACATGATGCTCTCCGTTCAGAGTGTTCTCATAGCCAACCATTTTAAAATCTCCATACTTAGTTGGCAGTTTAGCTTCTGCAGCCCGCTTGACATAGACTTCATTTTTTCTTCTAAAATCAATGAGATCAGCGATGGTTATGATTTTCAATTGGTGCTCTTTAATATACGCCATCAGTTCAGGAGTCCTTGCCATTGTGCCATCCTCATTCATGATTTCGCAGATAACCCCTGCTGGATAGAGACCCGCCAGCTGTGCCAGGTCCACCGCTGCCTCTGTGTGTCCAGCTCTTTTTAAAACACCACCCTTTTTAGACTCTAGCGGAAACATATGTCCAGGTCTTTTAAAATCTTTATCTGTTGCCTGAGGGTCAAGCACTTTCTGGACGGTTACTGCTCTTTCATGA
>JAQSYC010000038.1 GCA_029256345.1 Clostridia bacterium
TCAAAAGACAAAGCAATTTTTAAAACTTAAAGAAAATCTGAGGCAAATAGATATTAATCTGTTTATATATGAGTTTGACCGCTTAGAAAAAGAGTTATCAGAGCTCAATGTATATATTGAGGCGCTGGATTTAGAAATCAAAGAAGCGGGGTTGAAAAAAGAAGCATTAGCTACTAAAAATGCCCACAATAAAAAAGAAAAAAATGAAATTTTTAATGCAATAGAAAATCTACTCCATGAGACGTCAGAACTGGAAAAAGAAGAGGAAAGAAGACATAGCCAGATAGAAATTACACTTGAGAAAATTGCACATATAGGAAAACTATTGCAGCAAATTGAGCAAGATAAAAAAGAGAGACTGGATGATAATCACAACAGGTTAGAGCGGCTTAATCTGCTTAAATCTAAAAAAATAGCAGTAGAGATGGAGAAACTATCTAAACTTGACAGAATGACCCAAGAGCAGCAGCAATATGAGGATATTTCTAATACATTGGTAAGTCTTGAACATAGCATTGATACATCAAAACAAAATTTCTATAATAGGGTACGGACTATTGATTTGTTAACGGCAGAAACCCAAAAAAACGAAGATCTAGAAAATCAGATGGCATATCGTAGTACCCAGATTATAGAACAGATGGCGATTTTAAATAGTGAGATTCAGCACGAAGAAGTGAGTATACAAGTTTTTAATCAAGATAAGATGAAGCTGCAGACTGATAGTGAGAAGTACACAGTCTCTTTGAATCAGATACAACAAAATGAAGAGAAGCTGGATCAAGACAAAAGAGAAAAAGAAAAAGAATTCAATAACTGTCAACAAAATGTGATACAAGCAGAGAGACAATTGAAGTGGCTTCAGCATATTAAAGAAGAACATGAAGGGTATTATGGAAGTGTCAAGCAAGTACTGGGTATTGTAGATAAGGATAAGAACAAGTGGCAGGGGATAGTGGGCGTAGTAGGTGAATTGCTAGAGGTATCTAAGACGTATGAGACAGCTATAGTTACGGCACTCGGATCTTCTATCCAGTACATAGTGACACGCACAGAAGATGATGCAAAAGATATGATAGGCGTGATGAAGCTAAGAGGGATCTCCAGAGTTACTTTTTTGCCTAAAGACACAGTAACGAAAGTGTCTCCCATAAAAGATGACAGTATTTATCAAGAAGAAGGGGTTTTAGGGAATGCCAGTGAATTGGTTACCTATGATAAGTTATATGGTTCTATTATTTCATCTTTATTAGGAAGAATCATTATTGTGAAAGATATAAAAAGTGCGTCTAGAATAGCTAAAAAATATCAATATAAGTATAAACTTGTTACCCTAGAGGGAGAGATTTTCCATAGTGGAGGATCTTTGAGCGGGGGAAGTACAAAAAATCAAACCAATAATATTTTTTCACGTAACAGAGAAATTAAAGAATTACAAGAAAAACTTATCGGCTATAATAGACAGATACAACTATTAGGTGAGGCATTATCTTTGGTGAATAGAGACCTAGAAGAGAGCACTAAAGAAAAGGATAGTATCTATAACACGCTGAGGTGCCTAGAAGACGAGGGGAAAAGAATTGAGCTGGAGCTGGATAAAAAATTACATGGGATAAAACTGGCTAAAGCCACTCAGTTGCAGCTTTTTACAGAAAAAAACAGCATTGAAGATTCCCTAGAAGAAATTAAACAAGTTAAAGAAGAACTCATTCTCAAAATTGAAGAAGAGAAGCAGTCGATAAAGGGAGATGAGGGGTTTTTACAAGGATTAGAAACCAAGCTTTCTCAAGTAAAAGCTGATAAAGATAATGCAGCACAAAACTTAACCCAAAGGAAAATAGATTTGTCTAAATCAGAGCAAAATATAGTCTATCTAGGTGAGCAGATTGAAGAATTACAAGCTCTCCTTGAAAATCAAGAAGAGGACTATATAAAAATGGAAGAGCGTGTACAAGACTATCTCAAAGAAAAACAGGTGCTTTCTGAAACTATAACAGGTGTTCAGGAAGATGTGAGTGTACTAAAAGATAAAATAGCGGAGCATAACACAAGGCGCATGACATTTCAGACGCAAAAGCTGGCTTTTGAAGAGGAAGAAGTGACTATAGACAGAGAGATTACGGATATTTTGGAACAGTTGGAACACTTAAAAGAAGAGAGTTATAGGTTAGAAAGCAAGAAACAAAACTGGAACCTACAAAAACAAAATTTAGGCAATATGATGTGGGAACAATATGAATTGACTTATAATCATGCATTGAGTTACAAGCAAGATCTAGGAAACTTCTCAGAATTAAAAAAAGAGTCTTCGGCTATTAAGGCAGAGATTAAAAATATAGGGAGTGTTAATGTCAACGCGGTAGAAGAATATAATGAAACCAAGTTGAGATATGAATTTTTGAGCACTCAAAAAGAAGATATTCAACGGGCGGAAATGACTTTGCTAGAGATGATTCAGAATTTAACTTCTCAAATGAAAGTTATTTTTAGTGAGCAATTTAAAATGATAGCTGATAACTTTACACTAGTGTTTAAAGAATTGTTCGGAGGAGGAGAGGCATACTTAGAGCTCAGTGATGAGCAGAATATTTTAGAGTCTGGTATTGAAATCATTGCTAAGCCGCCAGGGAAAAAACTTCAGAACATGACCTTGCTTTCAGGTGGAGAAAGAACACTGACTGCGATCTCTCTTCTTTTTGGTATTTTAAAGCTTAAGCCTTCACCATTTTGCGTGTTAGATGAAATAGAGTCGGCCCTAGATGATGCTAATGTACTTCGTTTTGCAGAGTACCTTCATAAACTTTCGGATGAAACCCAATTCATAGTCATTACCCATAGAAAAGGAACTATGGAGAGGGCCCACACTTTATACGGTGTAACCATGCAGGAGAGAGGTGTCTCGACCTTGTTATCCATTAAGCTAGGAGAGGCTAATCAATATTTAGACCAAAAGAAAACAAGCTAGGAGGCGTGACATGAGTATTTTTAAAAAACTTTTTAAAAAAGACTATGAAACACCTGACAAGAGTCATACTGATCAGGTGGATATAGAGACTTTAGAAGAAACAAGTGATCTTTTAGAAGTACAGGACAGTGAATCTGTAGAACAGGTACAAACATCTGAAAAGGACTTTAAAGAAGCTGAAAAACAAGGATTTGTAAAAAAGCTATTTTCAGGTCTCACTAAAACAAGAGACCAGATATTAAAGGGTGTAGATGACGTATTAAGTGCTTTTAAGCATATAGATGAAGAACTTTATGAAGAGCTGGAAGAAGTATTGATTATGGCAGATTTTGGGATGGAAACCACTATGGATATTATGGACAGGCTCAAGCAGTCTGTTAAGCAGAATAAAATAAGTGAGCCTAGCCGATTAAAGAGAGCACTGCAGGAGATTATTACAGAACTGCTTGTCAGTGAGTCATGCAAAGATACTGTGGAGTTGGTTTCGCCGACAGTTATTTTAGTTATTGGTGTAAATGGTGCTGGAAAGACCACAAGCATAGGTAAACTATCCCATTTGTTTAAACAAAATCATAAAAAAGTGTTAGTAGCAGCGGCAGATACTTTTAGAGCAGCAGCTATTGATCAGCTGCAGGTGTGGACTGACAGGGCACATGTAGAACTCATTAAACACGAAGAAGGGTCTGATGCCGCAGCTGTTGTTTTTGATGCTATTGCCGCAGCTAAATCTCGTAAAAGTGATGTACTGATATGTGATACCGCTGGAAGGCTTCAAAACAAGACAAATCTGATGAAAGAACTTGAAAAGATATCAAGGATTATAGAAAGAGAGTATCCGGAAGCTAAAAGAGAAATTTTGATTGTTTTAGATGCAACAACAGGTCAAAATGCTATTCAGCAAGTTAAGTTATTTAAAGAAGTGGCACAGATTAATGGGATTATCTTGACAAAATTAGATGGAACAGCTAAGGGGGGTGCCATTGTAGGTATCCATGCGAGTATGAAAGTGCCAGTTAAATACGTTGGGGTCGGAGAAGGTATAGAAGATTTGCAACCCTTTGATGCAGAAGCCTTTGCTAAAGCGCTTTTTGCGGAAGCTTAATTATTTTGGAAATAAAGGTTGACAAACAACAAGGTTTTCATTATAATTCATCTGTAAAGCAAAAAGGGCTGACAGTAGTTGAGGTGAGATGTGGAAAAATTTGTTGTGATAACCTATTTATTTGATTTTTATCAAGATCTGCTTACAGATAAACAAAAAGAATTGCTAAAAGACTATTATTTGGAAGACTTTTCGTTAGGTGAGCTATCACAGCAGCATCAAATAAGCCGGCAAAGTATTTTTGATACAATAAAAAAAGCCGAACAAAAATTACTGGATTACGAAAAAAAGCTCAAACTTTTGTCTAAACATCAAGAGGAGCAACAAACCTTACTGAAAATTAAAGGTCTATGTGATCATATCAAAAATAATCTACAAGATGAAAAGCTTGAGTCAGTGGAGCAGATTATCACTTTAGTAGATGGATTAATTAATAAGATTTAGGAGGACTTTTGAATGCCCTTTGATCAATTATCATCTAAATTGCAAGATGTTTTTAAACAGCTAAAAGGTAAAGGCAAATTGACAGATAAAGACGTTAAGCTAGCGCTCAGAGAAGTTAAACTTGCACTTCTTGAAGCAGACGTTAATTTTAAGGTTGTAAAAAACTTTATAAAAACCATAGAAGAACGTTCGATAGGACAAGAAGTTCTAGAGAGCTTAACACCAGGACAACAGGTTATTAAAATTGTAAATGAAGAGCTTATCAATCTCATGGGAAGCACACAAAGCAAAATTTTATTTGCACCCAGAGGTATTACAAGTATCATGATGGTGGGGCTTCAAGGAGCAGGTAAAACAACTACCAGTGCCAAGTTGGCATCACTTATTAAATCCCAAGGCAAAAGACCATTACTTGTAGCATGTGACGTGTACAGGCCAGCTGCTATTAAACAGCTTATTACGGTAGGTAAACAAGTAAATGTACCAGTATTTTCACTGGAGTCAGAACAAAACCCAGTTGAGATTGCTAAAGCAGGAATGGTTTATGCAAAAGAGAATAATCTAGATGTTGTATTAATTGATACGGCCGGGAGACTTCATATTGATGAAGTACTTATGGATGAACTCAAAAACATCAAATCAGAAGTAAAACCACAAGAAATCTTGTTAGTGGTAGATGCTATGACTGGTCAAGATGCGGTTAATGTCGCAGAGACTTTTGATAAAACCTTAGGTTTAGACGGTGTTGTGATGACAAAACTAGATGGCGACAGCAGAGGTGGAGCGGCTTTATCCATTAAGGCAGTTACCAATAAACCTATCAAATATGTTGGGATGGGAGAAAAACTTGGAGATTTAGAGTCTTTTCATCCAGACCGTATAGCCTCTCGTATATTAGGTATGGGAGATGTGCTCACACTTATTGAAAAAGCACAACAAAACATAGACGAAAAAAAGGCAAAAGAACTGGAAACCAAATTCAGAAAAGCTGAATTTAATTTTGAGGACTTTCTGGAACAAATGCAGCAAGTTAAAAACATGGGACCTATTAGTCAGCTGGTGGGAATGATTCCGGGACTTAATGCAGCCAAATTAGGTGATATACAAGTAGATGACAAACAAATGGGACACATAGAAGCTATTATACTTTCCATGACGAAAGCAGAAAGATTAAATCCAAGTCTTCTCAATATGTCAAGGAAAAAAAGGATAGCAAAAGGCTCGGGCCGGGATATGCAGGAAGTTAATAGACTGATTAAACAATTTGAGCAAATGCAAACAATGATGAAGCAGTTTTCCGGTGCAATGAAAGGCAAAAAAGGTAAATTAAAATTTCCTTTTATGTAAATAAATATGACTCAGTTAAAGGAGGTGAAAAATATGGCAGTAAAAATTCGTTTAAAAAGAATGGGTGCAAAAAAGTCTCCTTTCTATAGAATAGTTGTTGCAGATTCTCGTTCACCAAGAGATGGACGTTTTATCGAGGAAGTAGGATATTATAATCCTTGCCAAGAACCTAATGAATTAAGCATCAATCAAGAAGCAGCACAGAAATGGCTTAAAACTGGCGCACAACCAACTGATACAGTGAAAGACTTATTTAAAAAAGCAGGTATTGAAATGTAATTCCTTTTGGAGGAGGTAATCCGATGAAAAATTTATTACAGACAATCGCTAAAGAATTAGTTGATTATCCTGAGAGTGTTTTGGTATCGCAAAAAGAAGAAGAAGACAAAATTATTTTAGAGCTTAAAGTAGCCCCAGAAGACATGGGTAAAATAATTGGCAAACAAGGACGAATAGCCAAATCTATTCGTACAATCATGAAAGCAGCAACGGTAGGATCAAGCAAAAAGGTTGTTGTTGATATAGTTGAGTAGGTTAGGGATATTCCCTAACCTTTAACTATATCAACAATGCTTGAAACTTATATGATTTCATAAATAATGATGGGGTCATCATAGTTTATGAAATCATATAAATCTTTATAAATAGAAGGATGAGTAAAAATGGAAAAAATGTTTACAGTAGGAAAAATAGTTAATACCCATGGCATAAAAGGAGAAGTAAAAGTTATTCCAACGACAGACGACCCTAAACGGTTTGAAAAGCTAAAAACCATTTATGTGGAGCGAAAGATTATGGAAGAATATAAAATACAAAGTATACGTTATCATAAAAAATTTGTCCTAATGAAGTTTGAAGGTATTGAGACCTTAAATGATGCTGAATTATTTAAAAATGCAGTGCTCAAGATTAACAGAAAAGATAGTCTGCCCCTTGAAGAGAATGAATATTATATCAGCGATTTATATGGCGTCGAGGTCATGACAGAGGAAGGCCGGAGGTTAGGAGAAATTACGGACGTTATCTATACAGGAAGTAATGACGTGTATGTTATTAAGAGAGAGGACACTCAAAAAGAATTGCTCATACCGGCTATTAAACAAGTTATTAAACAAGTGGATTTATCTCAGAAAAAGATGATTGTAAAACTGCTAGAAGGATTAGAAGAATTATGAAAATAACGATCATGACTTTGTTTAAAGAAACAATGGATCCTATGCTAGAGTATAGTATTGTGGGCAGGGCAAAAAAAAATAACTATATAGATATCGAAGCAGTTGATATTAGACCGTTTGCAAACAATAAGCACCTACAAGTAGATGATTACCCTTATGGGGGAGGAGCAGGCATGCTGATGATGCCAGATCCAATCTATAGCTGCTACCAAGCTATTAAAAAACAGAGCCAAGCCAAGACACGCCGTGTTATTTATATGACCCCTCAAGGAAATGTCTGGAACCAGCAGATGGCAGAAGAATTTTCTAAAGAGGAAGAACTTATTATTTTATGCGGACACTATGAAGGGGTGGACCAAAGAGTAATAGACGAGATTGTAACGGACGAGGTGTCTATTGGTGACTATGTTCTTACAGGGGGAGAACTGGCAGCCCTTGTTGTAGCCGATAGTATTGTGAGGCTTATCCCAGGTGTATTAGGTAAAAGTGAATCTTTTGAGAAAGAATCTTTTAGTGAAGGCCTTTTGGAATACCCACAGTATACAAGACCTGCTGTTTTTTTAGATAGAAAAGTTCCGGATGTGCTGTTGTCAGGGAATCACAAAAAGATTGAGGATTATCGCAGATGGGAAGCTATCAGAAATACATTTCATAAAAGACCGGATTTGCTAAAAGACGTGCAGTTGACAAAAGAAGAACAACAATTACTTACTGAATATGCAAAAAAACATTGCAAAGTAAAAGAAGGCATGCTATAATTTTTAGGTGTTATTACGGGTGGTCCTCTGTCACAAGTTGTGTTAAGAACATCTTAGAAAAAAGGAGAATGTATTATGAACCCAATTATTAAAGAGATCGAAAACGAACAGCTTAAATCAGAAGTTACTTCTTTTAATGTAGGCGATTCAGTTCGTGTTTATGCAAAAATCAAAGAAGGTCAAAGAGAACGTATCCAAATGTTTGAGGGTATTGTTTTGAAAAGACAAAATGGTGGTGTACGCGAGACTTTTACTGTAAGAAGAATGTCTTATGGCGTAGGCGTTGAAAAAACATGGGCACTTCACTCACCAAACATTGAAAAAATTGAAGTAATCCGTTTAGGTAAAGTAAGACGTGCTAAATTAAATTACTTACGTAAACGTGTTGGTAAAAACGCTAAAGTTAAAGAACTCATCAGATAATAAAAAAAGGACTGTTACAGTCCTTTTTTTATTATCTGGAGGATGAAAATGTTTAATTTGCAAAAGAGCTTGAGATACTATAAAGAGACGCATATAATGAATTTAAAACAAATAGAGAGTGCTATAAAGGTGGAAAAATGAATATACAGTGGTATCCTGGTCATATGACCAAGACAAAAAGACTAATAGAGGACAATATAAAGCTTGTAGATATTGTTATCGAATTATTAGATGCAAGAGCACCATACAGTACAAAAAATCCCGATATTGATAAGCTTGCTGTGAACAAGCATAGACTGATTGTACTTAATAAAGCGGATTTAGCAGATGAGCTTATCACAAAGCAGTGGAAAATTTGGTATAGTACAAACAATGTACAAGTTGTGCCTATTATAGCTACTAGCGGTAAAGGCATCAAAGAGGTTACACAGGTAGCTGAAAATATGCTTAAGGAAAAAATGGCACGGGATTTAGCCAGAGGAAGAATATATAGGCCTGTAAGGGCAATGATTGTTGGAATTCCTAATGTTGGCAAATCTACGTTTATTAATACGTTAGTCGGTAAGGGGTCAACTAAAACTGGAGATAAACCAGGGGTGACAAGAGGAAAACAATGGGTTAAAATAAAGAAAGGCTTTGAGCTGTTGGATATGCCAGGGATTTTATGGCCCAAATTTGAAAATCAAGAAGTGGCCAAAAGATTAGCTTATATAGGTTCAATTAATGACAATATCTTAGATAATAGGGAAATGGCAATTGAACTACTAAAGTTAGGTATACGCTCATTTAAAAGTAAAATTGAAGAACGTTATAAAATAGAGGTAGCAGATGATGCTTATGAAACCTTTAAAACCATTGCAGTCAAAAGAGGTCTGCTGATTACGGGTGGAGGAATTGATGAGTTAAGGACAGCTCAGATCCTGCTAGATGAGTTTAGAGCGGGAAAATGGGGGCGTATCACAGTAGAAACCCCTGAAGATATTCATTAAAATAGCCTAACAAGGAAGGAATGTTTAAATGGAAAAAAATGTTGTAGTGACTAAGAAAACAATTGAATTTATCAAAGAACTTGTTCTGGCGGTGCTCATGGCACTTTTATTCACTTCTTTTATTGTAAGTCATAATAAAATTCCATCAGTTTCTATGGTAGATACGATTAATGTAGGAGATCATATTTTGACGAATATGTTACCCTATTATTATAGAGACCCTTACAGAGGGGAGATTGTCGTTTTTAAACAAGAGAAAGAAAGTTGGGTAAAAAGAGTAGTAGGGGAGCCTGGTGATGTCATAGACATCAGAGAAGGCAATGTTTATGTCAATGATGAGAAACTAGATGAATCGGCTTATTTGGCTACAGAAGGCATTTCTGACCCCACCGTGCCAGATCAGAGTATTGAGTTACCTTATCAAGTACCCAAAGATCAGTATTTTGTCATGGGAGATAATAGGCCAGACAGTCATGACAGCAGATATTTAGGGGCTATAAAAAGAGAAAATATTTATGGAAAAGGATGGCTTAAGGTATACCCTTTTAACCAGATAGGTCAATTAAAGTAAAGAGTGATAAACTAAAGTAAAACTTAAGCATTACAAACTATTGCACAATTTACAGAAATGAGTGAGTACTTTGGATAAACATACAGTCGCTATAAAAGGAATGATTGAGTTTTTAAAAGAGCCGCTTCTTGCAGTTTTAGCAGCACTTATGATTTCGAGTTTTATTATAAGTCATACAAAAATACCCACAGGGTCTATGATGTTTACGATTAATCCAGGAGATCATCTTATTGTTAATAGACTGCCGTATTATTACAGAGATCCAGACAGAGGAGAAATAGCAGTTTTTAGGTTTGAAGAGGAGAACCTTATCAAGCGGGTTATTGGAAAGCCTAATGATGTTATAAATATCATTGATAATAATATTTATGTCAACAACCAAAAGCTTGATGAAGGAGCTTATTTAAAAACATTAGACAGTACCTATGAATTTTCAGGTTCAACGATTAACTTTCCTTATAAAGTACCAGAGGGCTATTACTTCATGATGGGAGATAACCGAAAGAATAGTAAAGACAGCAGGTATTTTGGTCCTATACCTAGAGAAAC
>JAQSYC010000039.1 GCA_029256345.1 Clostridia bacterium
CTCTAACTTATATGCTATCACAAAAAACATAAGAGGTAAATGAACTATTTTGTAACAATTAATGAGCTAGAATATAAAGAAAATTGTAACATTCGTTAATAATAGACAATATTATCTATTTATCTTGCATATTGCAGTGTAGTTTAGTACAATATAAATGGCGATTTTTGCACTTTGCTTTAAATAATTTTAAATGGAGGGTATCAGATGAGCATGTTAGAAAAATTATCTGAATTAGAGTCTCGAAAAGCAGCTATTGCAAATAGTGGCAATGAAGATGCTAAAAAAGCGGCTCTTGCTAAAGGCAAGTTATCAGCAAGAGACAGAATTACAAACTTACTTGACGAAAACAGCTTTGTTGAAATGGGAGCTTTTGTAACAAGCAGAAGTCATTCCTTTAACATGGATGTACAGGGCACTCCAGCGGATGGTGTAGTATCAGGTTATGGTACTATTAGCGGGAATCCTGTATATGTTTATAGTCAAGATGCCAGCGTTTTAGGTGGTGCAATCGGTGAAATGCACGCAAAAAAAATTGTAAGACTTTACAACGATGCACTTAAGACGGGTATACCAGTTATTGGGGTATTAGACACTGTGGGCATAAGATTACAAGAATCAGTAGATGCATTAGAAGGATACGGAGCAATATTTACTAAAATGACAGAAGCGTCAGGGGTTATTCCTCAAATTGCGGTTGTATTTGGAGATTGTGCGGGAGGTGCAGCATTTATAGCTGGACTTGCAGATTTTGTTTATATGTCAACTAAAAACGCAAGAATGTTTTTAAACAGTCCTAATACTATTGAGGATAAAACAGCGACTTTTGATAGTATTGCAACAGCTAAAGTGCATTTTGAAGAAAGTGGACTTGCAACATTTATTGGTGAAAAAGAAGAAGATGTAATAAGCGAAGTCAGAAATCTTGTTACATATTTACCACAAAACAACTCAAAAGATGTACCATTTTATAATGTAACAGACGATATTAACAGAGTTGATCCAAATCTTAATCAATTTGATTTGGCTTCAAACAAGATTTCGGATATAGTGGGCTCTATCGTTGATAATGGAGAATATTTAGAACTGAATGCAAAATATGGTATCTCAACTTTTACAGCTTTTGCACGTATGAATGGTGGTACAGTAGGGGTTATTGCAAATGCCGATACAACAGTTGACTATTTAGGTGTTAAAAAGATGACAAAGTTTGTACACATGTGTGACGCATTTAATGTACCCGTTTTAACATTAACACATATTAAAGGGTTTGCTTCGACAGTTGCAACTGAAAAGCTAGGCATGATTAAAGAATGCAGTAAGCTTGTACATGCTTTTGCGGATGCAACTGTGCCTAAGGTTAATGTGATCGTAGGAGAAGCACTTGGAAGCAGTTATATAGCCATGAACAGCAAACATATAGGTGCTGATTATGTTTATGCATGGCCAACAGCTAAAGTAGCAGCTTTAAATGCTGAGAGTGCAGTAAAAATTATTTATGATGAAGAAATCAAAAAAGCATCCTTAGCAAGTGAAGTAATTGCAGCAAAAACTGCCGAATATGAAACAATCAGCAGCAGTGCTTATGCAGTGGCAGCAAGTGGTTACATCGATGATATTATTGAACCAGCAGCTACAAGAAAAAGAGTAATAGCAGCACTCGAAATTTTATCTTCAAAACAAGTAGATGGTAATTATAAAAAACACCCTACAGTATAAGGCAGGTGGTAATAATGGATTTTAATGCGAATTTTAGTAGGTTTGTAGAAGGGTTAAGCACATTTTTAATAGGAATTGTAATAGTATTTGCAATACTTGTCTTACTTATCTTTATTATTAATGCAATAAGTAAGATTGTAGCAGCTATAGAAAATACAGGTAAAGATGCGCAAGTAAGTACACAGTCAAAACAAGTTGAGCCGGTATTGGCGGCTGCACCTGTTATTGAAAAGAAAACAGATGATTTAGAATTAGTTGCAGTTATTACTGCGGTAATAGCAGCCAGCATGGGAACAACAACAGATAAGCTTCAAGTAAAATCTCTAAGAAAAGTTGAACGTAGAACAAGATAAATAAAAATAAAGTGAGAATGATGAGGAGGACTTTAACTATGAAAAAGTTTCAAGTAACTGTCAACGGTAATGCATATGAAGTAGAAGTAGAAGAAATCGGTGGAAGTTTTACGCCAGCAGTGGCACCAGTACCAACGGCCTCAGCACCAGTGGCACCAAAAGCAGCACCAGTACCAGCAGCGGCAGTACCAGCTAATGCAACAAAAGTAGGAGCACCTATGCCAGGTAAGATTGTAGGGGTTAAAGTAGCGGTTGGGCAAACTGTAAAAGAAGGCGATTTAGTAGCCGTGTTGGAAGCAATGAAAATGGAAAATGAAATCTTTGCACCACAAGGCGGAACAATTGCATCAGTTAATGTAACAACAGGTGCGATGATTGAGACGAATGACGTTATTGTAACTATTAACTAGTTCCATATCCATAGTCTAAAAAGGAGGAACATTAAAAATGAATATAGGCAGTGTATTTGTAGAGTCAATCAGAGATTTTGCACTCGAGTCGGGCTTTGCACAATTAACAGATTGGCGATATGTCGTTATGATTGCAGTGGCATGTTTTTTACTTTATCTTGCCATTGCTAAAGGATTTGAACCCTTGTTACTCGTTCCTATTGCTTTTGGTATGTTGCTAGTTAATTTGCCAGGCAATGGAATTTTAGATCATGCTAAAAGTGCTACTGAACCAGGAGGGCTTTTATATTATATCAAATACGGTAAAGACCTAGGAATCTACCCACCTCTTGTTTTTGTTGGTGTTGGGGCGATGACTGACTTTGCACCACTTATTGCAAATCCTAAAAGTTTGCTTTTGGGAGCTGCCGCTCAATTAGGTATCTTTGTAGCTTTCCTTGGAGCGCTATTATTAGGCTTTACACCTAGTGAAGCAGCTTCTATCGGTATTATAGGAGGAGCAGACGGTCCAACGGCTATTTATCTAACCGTTAAATTGGCACCTCATCTTTTAGGATCAATTGCGGTTTCAGCATATTCTTATATGGCGTTAGTTCCTGTTATTCAGCCACCTATTATGAGGGCATTAACAACCAAAGAAGAGCGTATGGTAAAAATGGAACAATTAAGACCTGTATCACGGGTAGAAAAGATTATATTCCCTATTGCAGTTACAATCATTGTTTCACTTTTATTGCCTTCAGCAAGTACATTAATCGGTATGCTTATGTTTGGTAACCTTCTAAAAGAAGTAGCAGAAACAAACAGACTTGCTGATGTAGCAAGTAATGCACTGATGTCTATCATAACGATTTTGTTAGGACTAAGTGTTGGAGCAACAACACAAGCAGATACCTTTTTGAATTTTAAAACATTAGGTATTCTTGTATTAGGACTTACTGCTTTCTGTATAGGAACAGCAGGAGGTGTACTATTAGGAAAAGTGATGTACCGTATGAGCGGCAAGAAAGTTAATCCACTTATTGGTGCAGCGGGAGTTTCGGCTGTTCCGATGGCAGCGCGTGTAGCACAAAAAGTTGGGCAAGCAGAAAATCCTTCTAACTTTTTACTCATGCATGCAATGGGGCCAAACGTAGCGGGTGTTATTGGATCTGCTGTTGCAGCAGGTATATTATTATCACTTTATGGAACACACTAAAAGGAGGTTATTAAGATGTCTAATATAAACCCTAGACCAGTTAAAATAACGGATACAACACTGCGTGATGCACATCAATCACTTATTGCTACTAGAATGACAACAGAACAAATTGTTCCAATCGTAGCAAAGATGGATAAAGTCGGCTTCCATGCTCTAGAAGTATGGGGTGGCGCGACATTTGATGCTTCCCTTCGTTTCTTAAAAGAAGATCCATGGGAAAGACTTAGAAAAATCAGAAATGAAGCTAAAAATACAAAACTGCAAATGCTTTTTAGAGGGCAAAACATATTAGGTTACCGCCATTACGCAGATGACGTAGTAGAGTACTTTGTTCAAAAAAGTATTTCAAATGGAATAGATATCATTCGTATCTTTGATGCCTTAAATGATATGCGTAACTTGCAGACAGCTGTTAAAGCAGCTAACAAAGAAAAAGGTCATGCACAAGTTGCTATTTCTTACACAATAAGTGATGTACATACACTTGAATATTATGTAAATTTAGCAAAAGAAATTGAAGAGATGGGAGCTAACTCCATTTGTATCAAAGACATGGCAGGTCTTTTAGTACCTTACCAAGCAGCAGAGCTTGTAAGTGCATTAAAAGAAGCTGTACCAAGTCTGCCTATTGAACTTCATACACATTATACAAGTGGTGTAGCAGCCATGACGTATCTTAAGGCGATAGAGGCTGGATGTGATATTATTGATACAGCTATGTCACCACTTTCTATGGGAACTTCACAGCCTGCTACAGAAGTTTTGGTAGCGACCTTTAAAGGAACACCCTATGATACAGGTATTGATTCAGAAGCTTTAACTGAAATTACTGAGTATTTCAGACCTATTAGAGAAGAAGCACTTAAGAGCGGTCTTATGAGCACAAAGATGTTAGAAGTAGATATCAATACTCTGCGTTATCAAGTGCCTGGAGGAATGCTTTCAAACCTTGTATCGCAGCTCAAACAACAAAATGCAGAAGACAAATATTATGAGGTATTAAAAGAGATCCCAAGAGTACGTGCTGACTTTGGTTACTTACCACTTGTTACACCGACAAGTCAAATTGTTGGAACACAAGCTGTATTTAATGTACTGGCAGGAGAGCGTTACAAAATGGTATCCAAAGAGTCTAAAGGTATTGTAAAAGGCGAGTATGGCAGAACACCTGTGCCTATTTCTGATGAAATTGTTAAAAAGATTATCGGAAATGAAGAACGTATTACATGCAGACCAGCAGATCTTATTAAACCAGAACTTGAAAAATTAAAAGCTGAAGCATCTGCGTATGCACAGCAAGACGAAGATGTTTTATCCTATGCGCTTTTTCCACAAGTTGCTACAGATTTCTTTAAGTATAGAGAAGCGCAACAAACAAAAGTAGACCCTAGTATAGCAGATACAAACAATAAAACTTATCCAGCATAAAAGGGATATAGTGAGGATATAACAGGCTATAACACTGAATGTAAGCTTAAGTTCGGTGTTAGGCCTGTTTTAATTTTTGATTTATTTTGCCCTTGGGGTATGGTATAATAAATCATTATAGTATTTTTAATGGAGAGTAGATGAAAGGACATTAATATGAATAAAAATGATTTGATTCATAGAATCAAAAAAAGCATGCCGCAGCTCAGTAAGGGACAAAAACTGATTGCAAATCATGTGTTAGAGCATTATGAAAAAGCAGTGTATTTAACAGCCGCCAAACTAGGGAGTATAGTTGGTGTCAGTGAGTCAACAGTTGTTAGGTTCGCCAATGAACTGGGGTATGATGGCTATCCAAAATTTCAGGAGGCTTTAGAGGAGTTAGTTAAAAGCAGATTGACTGCCATGCAGAGATTAGAAGTCACAACAGATAGAATTGATAATCAACATGTTCTAAAAAGTGTGCTTCAAACAGATGAAGAGCAAATACGGTATACCAGAGAACAAGTAGACGAAGTTGTTTTTGATCAAGCCATTGATAAAATTCTTAAAGCGAAAACCATTTATATATTAGGCGTAAGAAGTAGCGCAGGACTGGCAAACTTTTTGGGGTTTTATTTCAATATCATATTTGACAATGTCAAAATTGTAAATACAAGCAGCATTAGCGAAATGTTTGAGGTTATCCATCACATAGGTAAGGAAGATGTGATGATTGGCATTAGTTTTCCAAGGTATTCAAAGAGAGTATTAAAAGCTATAGAATTTGCAAAAAGCAAAGAAGCCAGTGTGATTGCTATTACAGATAGTTATCTTTCACCCATGGCGCGTTATTCTGATTACCCACTCATAGGACGTAGTGAAATGATTTCTTTTGTAGATTCTCTAGTGGCACCGATGAGTATTATCAATGCAGTTATTGTAGCCATCAGCTTAAGGAAAAAAGATGAAATCGCAGCTAACCTTGAAAATCTGGAAAACATATGGCGGGAGTATGAAGTCTATGATGATTCGTATATTTCACCTAGTCAAAGTCATGGAGAAAAAGAAAAATACGATTAATTTAAAGTTTATTTATTAAGAAGGAGAGCATATGAGCATTATAAGTATACGCGGAGCAATCACTACAGAACATAATTCAAAGGAAGAAATATTAGAGGCATCAAAAGAAATGTTAGAAGCCATTATGGATGCAAATCAGCTAAAAACTGATGACATTATTCAAATCCTCTTTACGGCGACAAGGGATTTAGATGCAGTCTATCCTGCAGTTGCTGCCAGAGCTATAGGGATTACCTCGGCGGCGCTTATGTGTGCTCAGGAAATGTATGTGGAAGGATCACTTACTCAGTGCATTAGGGTGGCGGTACTAGTGGACACTCAAGCGTTACATAAAAACAATATAAAACATCAGTATCTACGAAAGGCTAGAGTCTTAAGAGCGGATTTAATGGAGTAAAAGGAGATTAATACGGATGAATAAGTTTTCAATTGCTATTGATGGTCCTGCTGGAGCAGGCAAGAGTACAATCGCTAAAAGGCTGGCTAAAAAATTGGGATGTACTTATATTGATACAGGCGCTATGTATCGGGCAGTGGGGTTATACTGTATTTGGCAGCATGTTGATTACCGTGATGAGGCCAAGGTAGAAGAAGTTATCTTTTCTTTAAAAATAGATTTGGATACGGAAGGTGAAAGACAGATTATTTATTTAAACGGCAGAGATATAAGCCAAGCCATCCGTACGGATGAGGTGGCAGCAGCAGCCTCAAAAGTGGCAACCTATAAAGAGGTAAGAGAAGTTTTAGTAAAAGCCCAGAGGCAAATGCAGAGTGAAAAATCAGTGGTGATGGATGGTCGAGATATTGGGACTGTGGTTATGCCGGATGCTACACTTAAAATTTTTTTAACGGCCTCTGTAGATGAAAGAGCCAAAAGGCGATTTGAAGAATACTGCAAGAGAGGTCTGACAGTTTCAATGGTAGAGTTAACCAAAGATATTATGGATAGAGACTATCAGGATACTCACCGAGAGATATCTCCGCTAAAAAAGGCGATAGATGCTATTGAGGTAGATACAACAGCCCTATCGATTGATGAGATAGTTGATAAAATCATGATCTTGATGGAGAAGGCATAAACGATATAAAGGAGTGGATGGGCTTGAAAATTATCCTTGCAAAGACTGCTGGATTTTGTTTTGGTGTAAAAAGAGCTGTTGAAATGGCATTCAAACACCAAAACACTTTAAATACCTATACATTGGGACCGATTATTCATAATGATACTGTGATTAATCATTTGATTCAAAAAGGTATTAGCCCCATTGACAATTTAGAGAATAAGACAGTAAATACACTGATTATACGCTCACATGGTGTAAAACCTGAAATTTATGAAGAAGCAAAATCCAAGGACATTCAGCTCGTGGATGCGACCTGCCCTTACGTAAAGAAAATTCACAGGCTTGTACAGGAGCATTACACTAAAGGGCATCGCATTGTTATTGTAGGCAACAAGACCCATCCGGAAGTTGAGGGTATTAATGGATGGGCCCATAATGACTGTATTATTATTAAAGATGTAGTAGAATTAGAGGCGTTAAATCTAACACAGTCAAGTACGAAATATTTAATAGTAGCCCAGACAACTTATAAAAAAGAGAGTGTAGAGCAGGTTGTTAAATGGTTTGATGCTAAAAATTATGCATACCAATATATCAATACCATTTGCAATGCTACTAAAGAGAGACAACAGGAAGCTGTAGATATCGCCAAACAGGCTGAATGCATGCTAGTTATAGGCAGTCATTACAGCTCAAATACTCTGAAGCTTTATGAGATTAGCAAGGCTTATTGTGCCAATAGTCACTGTATTGCAGATGCAGATGAGCTGACACGTGAAATGGTCGGGAACTGTGAAAATATCGGTATAACAGCTGGAGCATCTACACCAGCGTCAGTGATAGATGCCGTCACTCAAAAACTACTAAAAATGAACCAGCAGGAGGCATGACTATGAATTATGAAGAATTCAAAAGCCAGGTGATGGTATTAACGGGCATTAACTTAAGTGCCTACAAAGAAAATCAGATGAAAAGACGTATAGATGCTATCATCAAGAAAAACCAATGTAATAACTATTTAGAGTATAGTCGCTTACTGAAAGTAAACCCAGTCAGTCTTCAGGAATTTGTTACGTATTTAACGATTAATGTAACTGAGTTTTTTAGAAATCCTTCCCAGTGGGACATTTTAGAAAAGCAGATTTTTCCTTTGTTGTTGCAGAAAAAGCGTACCATTAAGATATGGAGTGCTGCCTGTTCTACTGGTGACGAACCCTACTCTCTTGCGATGGTGCTTTCAAAGTTTATGCCCCTTAGTCAAATAAGTATTATAGCAACGGATATAGATAAAGAGGTTTTAGAAAAAGCAAAACAAGGACAGTACATAACCCGGAGTATAGCCAATGTTCCCAAAGAGTTTCAAGATAAATTTTTTACTGAGGATAATGGCATTTACACTATTAAATCAAATCTTAAAGACTGTATTACCTTTAAACAGCATAATCTGCTAAAAGATCCTTATCCAGCCAATATGGATTTGATTGTTTGCAGAAATGTACTCATTTATTTTACAGAGGATGCTAAAAAAGAGATTTACACGAATTTCAATAAAGCTTTAATAGATGATGGGATTTTATTTGTAGGCAGTACAGAACAAATTATTATGTGTCAAGAATATGGGTTTGAATCCTATAAAATATTTTTCTACCAAAAAGCAGGACTCAAAAGATAGAGTACTGCTTTTTGGTATTTAGAATGCAAGATGGCAAATCAAATAAAAAGGGGATAAAAATGACTACTCAAAAAATATTTTATGAAGATAGCTATAGAGCAGTATTTAAGGCCAAAGTAATTTCTTGTGAAGTTCATGAGGCGGGCTATCAACTAAGGCTCAACCAAACTGCTTTTTATCCGGAAGGAGGGGGGCAACCTACTGACAGAGGATGGATTGATGGGGCCAAGGTAAGCCATGTTTTTATAAAAGAAGACATTATCTATCATAGCGTGGATAGGCATTTTAAAGAAGGAGAAGAGGTAGAGGGGGTAATAGATTTTGAGCGTCGTCTTGATTTGATGCAGCAACATAGCGGGGAGCATATTGTTTCAGGACTTATTAAAAAGCTGTATGGTTATCAAAATGTGGGTTTTCATCTCAGCGAAACTTATATGACAGCGGATTTAAGTGGGGAACTTACAAAAGAAGAGATCAAACATGTAGAATACCTGGCTAATGAAGCTATTTTCAAAAACATTAAGGTAACAGCAGCTTTATATCATCAAGAGGAAATTAAAGACAGGGATTATCGTTCTAAAATAGCCATCGAAGGCGCCATAAGATTAGTTTCTATACAGGATTATGATGTCTGTGCCTGTTGCGGCACTCATGTGAAGACCACAGGAGAGATTGGAAGCATCAAAATAGTAGGGGCAGACAAACATAAGGGTGGCATGAGGTTGACGGTGTTATGCGGTAGGAGGGCGCTCCAGGACAGCGTTAAAAAACAAGAGGCTATTACGAGAGTTTCTCAATTGCTTTCAGCCAAACCCACTCTTGTAGCAGAGGAAGTTGAAAAGCTGCTGGAGACCCTAGCAGGCCTTAAACAAAAGTTAAATGCACGGACAGATGAACTGTTTGAACTAAAGGCCTCGGCCTATACAATACAAGAGGAAAAGGTCCTATGTGTGATAGAAGAAGATCTTTCAACTGAAGAAATAAGGAAGCTGTGTATGGCCATGACAAAAAGGACAGATAAGACATGTCTTGTGCTAACCCCAGAAGCAGAGGGAGTTAAGTATGCATTAGGAGCTCAAAGCACCGATATAAGGGTGCTTTGTAAAGAACTGAACAAGGCCTTTAATGGGCGCGGAGGCGGCGCTAAAGAAATATGCCAAGGGACTTTAACCGGCACAAGCAGAGAGATTATACAGAGGATACAAAATCAGTGACTTAGTAAATAAGCTAATTGCTGCAAGATAAAGGGTGCTAACTTTTCATCTGAAAAATACTCAACAAAACGATTCTCTAAACCGTTATACCATAAGGGTGCACTGGCAGAAGGGGT
>JAQSYC010000040.1 GCA_029256345.1 Clostridia bacterium
GTCAGTTCATTAACTTCAATCAGTTACATGGATTCATTAAGAATACAGACCAGGTTAAAGAGCTTTACTTTGACCGTTGGGGTTCACCCGCAACACAATCCGCCCTAGAGGAAGATTTTACCCTCATTGGGTTTGGGCAAGGATTCAGAAGCATGACGCCCATCATTCGAGAGTTTGAAAACCTCTTGATTGAGGGGCGTCTTATTATTGCAGAAAATTCGGCCTTTGAGTTCATGGCGCACAACGTTGTTGCGGTACTGGACGACGCGGGGAATATCAAATATTCCAAGGGTAAGAGCAAGAACAAAATCGACGGTATTATTGCCATGCTTATGGGGCTTCAAGGCGCGATTAACGCGCAGCACGGCAATGACTTTGATATAAATTCAAGCGTTGATGATTATTTAAATATGTTTTTGAGGGGGTGAGAAATTGGGGTTTATTCAAAACATAGCCTTTAAATATCTAAGAAACCAGGCACCGGAGCAACCGAACACGGCTGGAGATATTAGCATTGCAGATATTAACGCCATGTTTGGCGGGAGCTTGGGAACGGGTGAGAATCTAAGCGAAGTGACCTATTTCACATGTATTAAAATGTTATCCGAAACAATCGGCAAGTTGAATATTGATTTGTTTCAAAACACAGACCGTGGAACGGTTAGGATTCACGATCACGACGTCTATCAGCTCTTGAAATATCGACCCAATCCATATATGACACCATCGACTTTTAAAGCTCTTGTGGAGTTTAACCGCAATCATTATGGAAATGCGTTCATATGGACGCGGTGGCGTGGTTCTAAGTCTCTAAATTATTAAGCAACAAACTTATATAAAGTTATTTCTAAAATCCAATCTGTCAAAAAGATTGGGTTTATTTTTGTATCAAAATTTACAGTATTTGCACCTTGAAAAAGAGTGTGTCATATGTATTGAAATACTTGTAACATCAATGTTTATAAAGGGAGATTTGCTGCAAATTTTACTGCAAATTAATTTTTACTAAATGCAAATATTCAATAGAAAAAATAGAAATTATGTAAAATGAAAAAGACACTCGAAAGTGTCTTTAGGCCTTGGAACTATTGAGTTTCTAGTAAGCTCTCGAGCGGACTTGAACCGCCGACCTCCGCCTTACCAAGGCGACGCTCTACCTACTGAGCCACGAGAGCAAAATGCTTACTTATAATAGCATAGGAAGGAAGGTGTTGTCAACAACCCTTCCTATTTTATATTAAGTCTAAATATTATGTAGAATTGAGAATTTTAATAACCTAGGGTTTCACCGACTAAAATAACTTTGATACGGTCTTTGATGCGGCTGTTCCGGGTGATGACTGTCTGCATGCAAATACAATCGGGAGTAAGACAGTCATGGCACATGCCGGTTTTGGCACAAGGAGTATCTTTATTCATTCTTAGGGCATTTAATGGACTAGCGATGTTTTTAACACGACTGAGAGCTTCATGCTCATTGGTAGCGATTTTATTCATACCAACAACAATGATGACGTTTTTAGGCCCGTAGATAAGGGCAGCAGTGCGGTTGCCAGTACCGTCGATATTGATCAATTTGCCATCCAAAGTGACAGCATTACTGCTCATAAGGTAATAGTCACAGGAGAAGGCAGCCCTATAGATATCTTCAATCTGGTCTGGAAGGACAGTTGAGCGGTCAAACAATTTATAGCTAGGGTTAGTAGCAAGTTGCTCAAATAAACCGATTTCAAGCAGTGTCATAGAGCCGCCCCATGAAATAGAAGCGTTATCTTCTATTAGAGAACAGACTTTTTCAGTAGCGTCTTGTTTAGTAGAGGCATAACAAGCACTTATATTACGTTGTTCCATATTCTTTATAATGGTTTCAGCAGTACGTTTATAGTACTCTTTTTTTAGATCCAAGGTTAAATCCCCCTCATTAAATTGATATGTATTTAGTATATCATATTTTTAAAATAAACGGGATTAACTATTCGTACGTTTTTTTGCACTATTCATCATATAAAGTGCCATAATATAAAAATATATGTATAATATAAACTAAGGAAAAATATTGTAAATAAATAATTAAAATTACTGAATATTGAAATTTAATGAGAGAATAGGTATTATATAAGGTGAGGTGGTGTAAGTGATAAGAATTGCACTTTGTGATGATAATCATATATTCTTGGAGGAATTTCAAGATTTTGTTGAAAAGTACTTAGTGAATCATTGTGTAAAAGGAGAAGTTCATATTTATGATAGCGGGGGAGAACTCATCAAACAATTAGAAAAAGATAATGATTTTTTTGATATTATATTTTTAGATATTAATATGCCCCACGTAGATGGTATTGAAGCGGCAGAGCAAGTAAGAGCTATCAATACAAATGTTATTTTAATCTTTTTAACCTCTATAGAAGACAGGGTATATGAAACATTTCAGTTTAATACATTTAGATTTATAAGGAAAAATTGTATGCTTATTGAGCTGGACGAATGTCTGGATAAGGCTTTGAGGATAGTGGAAAATGAAAAGACTTCTTATTCATTTAAAACAAAAGAGGGAATGGTTAAGTTGTCTGCACAAGAGATTCTGTATTTTATTTATATTAATAGACATGTGGAAGTAAAAACAATTAATAATTATTACATTTTGACGGTTACAAGATTCCAGGATGTAATCAATCTCTTCAGCAATAAAGATTTTATATGTATACATAGAGGATGCATTGTAAATGTGAAATATATTAAAGTGATTAATAGGCTCTGCATTGTACTTGATAATAATGAAAAATTATCTATCAGCCGTTATAAAGTTAATGAAGTGTTTCGTGCATTTACAAATTATGCGAGGTAGGGGATAAAAATGATAAGACTTATATGCCTAAATATATAGTTTATATAGGAATTATAGGGGCTAGTGGGATTATATTCTGTTTAACATGGATAAGTGTGTTTTCACCACTAAAGATGGCAATAGGATATATACTATGTATAGCAATTGGAACAGTATTTTATAAAGGAAAACTTAAAGTGAAAATATTTTGGGGAACCATTTATTATATAGGGATAGCGCTTATAGACGTGATGAGTATTAGTCTAATATCCTACGTAACGAAGATAGATATTATTACTATTGCTATGAAGAGCAATTGGTATAGAATTGTACTTGCTATTTTCGCAAAACTCATATTATTCATACTCATTAAAATAGTTGCTAAAACCACTAGAAAGTCACTAGGAGATGTACCTGCAAAATTTTGGCATATGATATTAGGCGTTTTTATTATTGCATTAGTAAGTATAATGGCGGTGATAGAAATAGGCATTATCCTTCAAGGCAATGAATTAGCAGGATTGTTTTTAGTTATTATCTCTACCGGTATATTAGTTTTAAGTATGGTTGTATATCAAATCTTTCAATACATATGTAATTATTTTGAGAAAGAAAAGCAGTATGAAATCATAGAATATCAAAACAATATGCTTATTAAAGCTACATTAGAAAAAGATGAATCGCATAAAGAAATAAGAAAGATCTGGCATGATTTTAATAATCATATCAGTTGTATAGATATGCTACTCCAGATGGATAATATTAAGAGAGCTAGAGACTATATTTATGATATGAAGATTAACAGTGAGAAAGTACATTTTGAGATTAAAACAGGCAATGAAATAGCAGATGCAGTTATTAATCAAAAATATATGATTGCTAAAAAACATAATATTGAATTTAATGTTACTGGGGCTTTAAGTGAAAATATGGGCATTAATGCAGTAGATTTGTGTGCACTCATGAGTAATGGGTTAGATAATGCTATAGAAGCTAATTTGAAAATAACAGATAAAAAATTTAGAAAAATAAATATACATATCAAACCCTATAAGGAGTATTTGCTTATAGAAATTGTTAATGCAGTAGAAGAGGAGGTTAAAAATATAGAGAATTTACAAACTACTAAAAAAGACAAAACTAGACATGGCTTTGGAATGCTAAGTATGAAAAAAATAGTTGAGAAATATGAAGGATACCTTCAGTACAATTATGAAAATAGTCATTTTAATCTTTCGATTATGTTAAAGGTGATTAATGAATAAAAAATATGATTTTTAAAATAACTTATTAAAAGGCCCTTGTCACCATTTAGCGATATTAAATCGATTAGGTGGTAATAAGGGCCTTTTAATAAATTAGCGAATAGAGGAATAAAACAGATGTTTTTTGCTGTTTTTAAAAGTAAATAGACTATTCGTACATAAAAACAGACTATTCGTACAAAATTTAACACAAGTGCAAAAAAAAGATGTATATTAATCTCAAGGGGTGAAGGACATGCTAAGAGCTATGTGTGAGGATGTTTCATTTGTTCTTGTAAGAAACAGAATTATATCAGAAGATGACAGAGAAGTTTATATTTATGGACTGGAACTGATACTTAATAGTTTGCTAGTAGTTGGTACAATTATTACTTTGGGTATTTTAATCAATAGGCTAATTATTACAGCAGTATTTTTAGTTGTATTCTGGTCTATAAGAAGTTACTCGGGAGGTTATCATGCTAACCAATATTGGAAATGTTATTGTATAGGATGTTTTGCCTACTTGAGTGTAATAACTATCGTACATAGTACACCATTACTTCATATGAAGTTAGATAGTCTAATATTTTTAGGTATCTCTTACATAGGAATATTCTGTATGGCACCTTTAAACAGCGAAAAAAATCCGAAAACACAGGAAGAAATGAAGAAAAATAATGTGATAACAAGAATGCTCATTAGTAGCTATACACTTATAGCAATTATAGGCATATTTATATATCCCAAGGGGATGGACTTGTGGCTTACTATAGCCTGTACTCAATTAGTAGTTACCATTTTTTTAATGATAACAATATTACAAAGGAGGTATTTGAGATGAATGTTTTAAAAGAAAAGGTGTTAAGAGGTATTGCAAAGGCTGCTGACAAGGCAGTAGAGGGTGCATGCGGTTCTAAGTCGTGTGTCATAACATATGAACCCGAGATGCCAAAAGCTTTAAAACAGGCTAAAATGGAGTCTCAAAAACGTGCATAGTGTTTCCAAGTCAATTTAAAAGTTTAAAATGAAAAGGGTGTTAATCTGTTTTATAAGATAAATAATAAATGAAATGATACAAAAAGAAGGTAAAAGCGATGAGACAAATGAGTGTATTTGAAGTGATAGGTCCTAATATGATAGGGCCATCAAGCTCCCATACAGCTGGAGCGTTGAGGATTGCTAGGGTTATGCATAAGCTGGCACCAAAGGATATTGCCCAGGTTACTTTTATTCTTTATGGATCTTTTGCAAAGACGTATAAAGGACATGGGTCAGATAAGGCACTTGTAGCAGGGATATTGGGTATGGATCAAGAGGATGAACGTATCAAAGAGGCATTTGAATATGCGCAAAAGGAAGGACTGCATTATGTATTTGAAGCAAGTGAGAGCAAAAGCTACAAACATCCTAACACCGTGGAGATCGTGGTGGCCGATACAAAGGGAAATCAAATCAGTATCACCGGATCGTCAATAGGAGGCGGCAGTATTAGTATTGATAAGGTCAATGGTATGGAAGTGTTTTTCACAGGTGAATACTACACCTTGTTTATTACACAGGAGGATAAGCCGGGGGTAGTTGCTCATATTACCCGATGTTTAAGTGAGCAGGGGATTAATATCGCTTATATGAGACTTTATAGAAAAGATAAAGGCAAACTGGCGCATACTATTATAGAGGCCGATGAGCCCATTGGGGAAGAAATTATTGACCATATTATGGCGCTTGACAAGGTACATTATGCAAAGATTATTCGTTTATAGAAGGAGTAACTTATGGAGTTTACAAATGCAGCAGAGCTGATAGAGCTATGTAGTGAACAAAAAAAGAAAATATCCCAAGTGATGATGGACAGAGAAATCATACTCTTTCACTCTAGCAGGGAAAAGATCATGAAGCGCATGCATCATACGTATGATATTATGAAAAAGGCAGTTAATAAGGCATTAAATGAAGAGCTTACTTCGATGGGAGGGCTAATAGGGGGAGAGAGCAAAAAGCTATATGCCAGAATCAAAACGGAGCAGTCTGTGTGCGGAGATATTGTATCAAAGGCTATCAGCTATGCGGTGGGCGTACTGGAGGTGAATAGTTCCATGGGGCTTATAGTAGCAGCTCCAACAGCAGGGTCGTCGGGGGTTATTCCAGGTGTATTTTTGGCTATACAAGAGACCTTTGGGTTATCCGATGAGGAAATGGTAGAGGCTTTGTTTAATGCAGGAGCTATTGGGTATTTAATCACCAGAAATGCCACCGTATCAGGAGCTGAGGGAGGATGTCAGGCAGAGGTGGGTGCAGCTTCAGCTATGGCAGCAGCAGCCGTTTGTGAGCTTAGAGGGGGCACTCCAAGTCAATGCTTAGATGCCGCCTCAACGGCACTGACAAATGTCTTGGGGCTGGTATGTGACCCCATAGCAGGACTGGTAGAAGCACCTTGTCAAAAACGCAATGCCATGGGAGCATCCAATGCGCTCATAAGTGCAGAGATGACTTTGTGCGGGGTTAGGCATATCGTGCCGTTTGATGAAACAGTAGAGGCCATGTATAGAGTGGGTAAGAGTATGCCTCATGAGTTAAGAGAAACAGCTATGGGAGGAATCGCAGCAACGCCCACAGCTTGTGGGCTTTGTAAAAGTATATTTAAAGAATAGATACCTCAATCTATTTAGCAGAATTTATATTTATTTAATATTAGAATAGTAGGATTAAGGAATGCAAGGTACTTAAGGTGTAAAAACAAATAAAGGAGACAGAAGAATGATAGATATTGCAATTATAGGCGCTGGTCCAGCGGGCCTATCAGCAGCTATTAACGGCGTGATACGTAATAAAAAGGTTAAGGTATTTGGTAATCCCCCTTCAACAAGCTATATCTATAAAGCTGAGAGAGTGGATAATTATATCGGCATGTTGGGGATAAACGGCAAGGATATGATGAGTGAATTTGTGAATCATGCAAAAGAAATGAATGTAGAGATTCAAACAGGAAAGGTAATTGAAGTATTTCCTATGGGCGAGTACTATATGTTAAATGTAGCCAATGAATTTATTGAGGCAAAAACAGTTATATTTGCAAATGGCTTTTCAAAAGGAACTGTTCTGGAGGGTGAAAATGAGTTTCTCGGAAAAGGAGTCAGTTACTGTGCTACTTGTGATGGACCTTTGTATAGAAACCGACAGGTAGCTGTGATAGGGGATTCGCAGTATGCAGAAGAGGATACCAATTACCTTGCAGAAGTTTGTGAAAAGGTGTATTATATACCGCTCTATAAGGAGATTGCAGACTTAAGTGCAGCTATCGAAGTAGTGCAAGGCAAACCCAAAAGAATCTTGGGAGAGCAGCTGGTCAGACGATTGGAATTAGATACGAGAGAGTTAGAGGTGAGTGGCGTTTTTATTATTAAGGAAAACATACCGACGACTAAACTCCTGAAAGGGTTAGAACTTGAAAACAAAGCCATTAAAGTCAATCGCTTTATGGAAACTAATATGAAGGGTATTTATGCTGCAGGAGATTGTACTGGAAGACCTTATCAAGTTGGTAAAGCTATTGGTGAGGGTAATGTAGCGGCATTGCAGGCAGTAAGTTATTTGCATAAGCTTAAATAATAGAAGGTATGAGGAGTATAGCCAGCAGCTATACTCTTTTTTAGGACTTTGTTCTAAAATACAGGTGTTGTCCATAAAATAAGTATAAAAGGGGGTGAAAAAGTGGAACAGGGATATATTTTACTTATTGGACTATGCATTATAGCTGTAGGTGTCCTTGTGCTTAATATAGGAGCGGTCCTTCACAATAGATATTTGACGCTTAAACTGGTTTGTATTTTATTGTTCGTATTTTCTATGTTCAGGTATTTTACACTGATTGTATATGGTGATTTTCCAACCTATGATCAGCTTATGGCATTGCGCTATTTTTATTTAGCAAGCAGTATAGGGCTTACTATTCCAACTGTTTCTGCCCTATGGTATATTACACCGTTATATAGAGAAAAGATAGGGTATAAACAGTACTTGCTATTTTTTACACCTTGGATCATCTTTTATGGGTATGTGATTATCACTCAGCCTACTGAAATTGTACAAGGAGAAAGCTTTGGGTATGCTTTAGAGCTTACGGGAAGATTCCCGATTTATCTGAGCATAGCTCAAAGTGCGATGATAGCCGTGATTATCATACTCAGTGGGATAGGGCTGGTAAAATACAAGAATCTCCAGCTGAGAGTACAGTATATTATTATTATTTTAGCTCAAATTACCCTTTTTCTGGATGGGTTAAGCTATTTTGTGGAGATACCACGTACATTTCCAAGGTTTACTGTAAGTGAAGTATTTGGTTTTTTGGCTGTGTTGTATGCTTTTTCAACTAAGATGATAGAGGATAAGGGGATTAGGAATAAATAAAGAGAGCAGCAATTGCTGCTCTCTTTATTTATTCGTCTAATAAGGTCTGATATTTTTTGATGACGCATATACCTCCAACATCAGGGCCGGTATTGACGCCGATTGTCGTTCCGATAAAAGCAAACTTATCAGGTACATTGACGTTTAAAAAAGTACTTAATTCTTGATGTAAAACAGAAGCATATTCGATATTGTCAGCATGAGCAATGAGATAATGGTAGTCGCGGGCATGTTCGCCTACATATTCTTGGGTGGCTTCTAAAGTTTTGACTAATGCTTTTTTGATGCCCCGGACTTTGCCGTTAGGAAATAATAAACCATCTTTGAGATAGATAAGTGGTTTAACATTTAACATGGTTCCAAGAAGCGCAGCAGCTTTGCCGATACGGCCGCCGTGCTCTAAGTAATCCAGTGATTCAACAAAGAAAAAGATTCTTGCAGAGTCTCTTAGCTTATGTGCAGTATCTATAATGGTATCAAACGGCAGACCATTTGCAATCATATGTGCAATTTCTTGAACAAGCAGGCCTTCTCCAGCTGTTGCATTTAACGAATTAATAATAGCTATTTGTGTATCAGGATAATTTTCTAAAATAAGTTCACGGGCATTAACAGCAGCGTTATAAGAACCGCTAAAATGAGAAGACAAGCACACACAGATGATAGATTGGCCTTTCTTGGCTAAAGGGGTAAAAACCTCCATGTAGTCATTGATAGAAGGCAGAGACGTTTTAGGGAAAATCTTATCTTTTCGCATCACTTCATAAAATTTTGAAATAGGCAAGTCCAGAATCTCTTTATAGTAAGTTTCCTGATCAAAAGAAACATAAAAAGGAACAATCTTAATATGGTGTTGATGAATTAAAGATTCGGGAAGATCGCAGGCACTATCACTTATTAATATTATTTCAGACATTGATTCACCTCCTTTTATTTAAATTACCATCATATTGATTTTAATATGCACCGGGTTTGAATGTCAATTAATAAATAAAACTTTCCTGGTCCAGAGACATAATAGTCATTTTCATAAAATGCGGTGCATATATTTATTGTAGCTATAAATGAAGGAGGAAAGTGTATGCTATCTTCAAGTTTAGAAAAATATTTGGTGGGAATCTATAAGATGGCAGCCGCAGATAAAGAACTAAAGAGTACAGATGTAGCTAAACAAATCAACCAACCGCTGCAAAAGACTATTCAAGCGCTTCAAAGAATGCATTATCAAAAATATATTGTTTATTCCCCCTATCAGCCGCTCAAACTAACAGAACAAGGCAGAGAAATGGCGGAGTACTTAATAGCAAGAGAATCTCTTGTAGAGGAATTTTTAACCTTATTACAGATAGAAGAAAATAAAGAGCTAGAAAAAGAAGCGATGCAACAGTATTTATCTTATGAAAGCTTAGAGGTAATAGAAAAATTTGTTTTATTTCATAGGGAATATCCAGAAATATCCAATCGTTACAAATTAATTGTTAAGAAAAAACTTAAAACGAGATTACTTCCACCCATACCAGATTATGAGCGATTATAGAAGACGGCAGATTTTGTCGTCTTTTTGGTTGTAGCATACTTAAATAAAATAATGATGTATCTGAGTGTTAAAATGTGTTAAAATGTTTTAAGTATAGAGAATAAAGTGAGATTAAGAGTGAGATAGAGGAGTACTATGGATAGTAAACGAGATAAACAAGGTATTTTAAAAGGAGCAATGATTTTAGGGGCGGGTGTATTTATAAGCCGCCTGATTGGGCTGCTTTATAGAATTCCTATTACCAATATATTAGGAGATGTAGGTAATGGGCTTTATAGTATGGCTTATCAAGTTTATATGGTCATATTAACTTTTACAGCTATTTCTATGCCAAGTGCCTTGTCGAAGCTTATTGCAGAACGAGAAGCTGTGGGAGCTCATAAAGATGCTTATAGAGTCTATAAGATTGCTATGTTGTATTCTGTTATTGTTGCGGGGATTTTAGCGAGTATCATGTGGGTTGGGGCAGATGCCTTATCGATGTTGCTGTTTCCAGATGCTGAGGTAGGCATGCCAATTCGGGCACTAGCTCCGACTGTTGTTATTGCGACAATCATTGCAGTCATGAGAGGATACTTTCAAGGACTTAATGATATGACACCGACAGCAGTATCACAAATTATCGAACAGATTTTTAACGTGGTATTCAGTGTACTACTTGCTTATGCCCTTTCAACATATACTGTAGCGATAGCTGTTACTGGCAGTACGCTCGGGACGGGTATAGGCGCACTGGCGGGACTGTGTGTATTAGCTGTTATTTATTACTGGCAAAAGCCTAAACTTAAGCGAAAGATGCAACACAGCGAAGAATACGTTTATGAAAGTACGGCAATGATATTAAAAAAGATATTTATAATGATGTTCCCCATTGTTATCAGCACTTCCGTGTTTTCGGTCATGACCCTAATTGATCAAAGCATGGTAGCTAGAAGCTTACCTGCTTCTATTGAGTTTCTAAAGGCTAATAATCTGATAAATATTATCCCAGTACCGGGTGCAGAGCTTTTATCAACAAGCGATATTGTCACACACTTACTTGGACAGTTTTCAGTTAAATATTATACGCTTTTAAATGTGCCCGTAAGTTTAGTTTTGCAACTAGGGGCAGCGGCTATACCAGCCATTGCAGCTGGGGTTGCGATCAATGATTATAAGGATGTGCGCAGAAAAATAAAAATGATATTTAAAAGCGGCTTGCTTGTAGCAGCGCCAGCAGCAGTTGGCCTTACTGTTTTTGCAGAACCTATTATTGCTTTGTTATTTTCAGAGCCTACAGGAGGCAAACTATTGGCAAGCGGTGCCATTGGACTTCTTTTTATGGCACTGGCACAGCTCAGTGCAGGGATACTGCAGGGTATGGGAAAACCGAGCATACCTACTATCAATGCCATTGTCGCCTGTTTAATCAAAGTTGTTATAAATATCATTGTTTTAAATGTTCCCGCATGGCATATATATGGGGTAATTCATAGTACAACTTTGTGCTACCTTGTATATGCAGTACTTAATATCAGGTATTTGAGAAAACACCTTCATATGCACTTAAATTGGAAAAAAATACTTATTAAACCGAGTCTATGTGCCGTTATTATGGGAATACTCTCTTATATTATATATAGTGGACTCATGTTTTTAGCCCCATATGAAAAACTATGGATTATCGTTATTATTCCTATAGCCATGGTGATTTACCTCATGACGGGACTTGCAACTCAAACCATTACCAAAACGGACCTATTATATATCCCTGGAGGGAAAAAGCTTATAGCCTTTTTGCAAGGATAGCTTATAAAATAAGGATAAAATTTTTGAAAATGTGTATAAAAATTTAAATTTTACGCATAATTCCAATAAACGGTATTTTAAAATACCCGAAGGAAGTGCGTTATGCTTAAAAGAAAACAATATTTACTGACCCTTCTCATAGGAATTGTGTTGTTTTTCATAGTATTTTTAACAACGTATTATTATATCGTTAGCCATTCAAAGACATCAGAAGTTTCGGAAAGTAGAGCAGTAGGTAAAGGTGAGCAGAGTATAGATGTAATAGCTGCTGTAGTTCCAGAACGGGAATTGACGGTCCAGCCAGATACAGATATCCGTTTAGTAGTTGTTGATGAAGACAATCGAACAGTAGAGGATAAGAAGATAGACCCGCTTATTTTAAATGGTCTTAATCAAGTAGATTTAGAGAAAAGGTTTGAAGGTTATCAACTAATGACTTTTGATGAAAAACAGATAACGCTTAAAAAAACAATAGCTCATCAAGATAAACCGGCAGAGTATGCATTGGGTATTGAGGATGACTTTGTTTGTATAGTCGAAAAGGGCGATGTTAAAACGTATATTAAGCTAGATTTATTAGCCAATTATTTTTCAAGAAATACTTATAGCCTCTTATTGAAAGAGCAAATCCCAATATCACCTGTTCAAAAAGAGGAGCTTTTAAAAAATCCTTATTATATTGATAAAATATTGCAATCCTATGAAGAGGAATAAGGCTGCCCCAAAGGCAGCCTTATTCCTCTTGCAATCAAGAAAGTTTATGCATACAATAATAACAAAGAGAGGATGAAGAAAATGACAGATGTTATAGTAATAGGCGGAGGTGCGTCAGGGATTATGGCAAGCATCGCTGCAGCTAGAGCAGGAGCCAAAGTGATTCTGCTGGAAAGATTGAGCAGAATAGGGAAAAAAATTTTGGTGACAGGAAATGGCAGATGTAATCTCTCCAATATTCATATAGACAGCCTCTATTATCATACAAGTTCGGGCTGTGATTTTTCCTATCCTTTTAAATATATGGATTATAAAAGGACAGAAAAGTTTTTTGAAGAACTAGGTGTATTGCCTTTAATAGAGGGTGATAAGGTATACCCCTTTTCAGAGCAGGCCTCAAGCGTTCTGGAGGTGCTTAGGATGGAAAGCGAAAGACTTAAAATAGAGGTTCATACGGATACAAAAGTTATGGGTGTCTTTAGGAAGAGGCATAAGTGGCATGTTGTATGTGAAAATCAGATTACATATGAGGCACCAAAAGTTATAGTTGCAACAGGAGGAATGGCAAATGCCAGCTTTGGATGTGATCAAACGGGGTATACAATTCTTAAAGGTTTGGGACATACGATTTCTCCTACATTTCCAACACTCGTGCATATTCTCTCTACATCACCATACTGCAAAATGATGAAGGGCACAAAGGTTAAGGCTGCTGCGTCAGCCTTTGTGGAAGGACATCTCGTTAGGAAGGAATACGGGGAGGTGCTTTTTACAGAAGACGGGTTATCGGGTCCACCTATTTTTCAGCTAAGCAGAGTAGCTTCAAAAGCCAAATATGAGAACAAAAAAGCCTATGTCGCATTAGATTTACTGCCTCATATGAGTTATGATGAGGTGGTCAGTATGATTTACAGCCGAATAGCCAGTTTCCCGATGCGTACTGTGGAAGAGCTTTTCACTGGATGGCTTCATAAGCGGGTAACGATGCCGCTTATCAAATATGCACGTATACAGTCCATGCATCTAAAGGGAGAAGATTTAGAGTATGAACCTATTGCAAGACTGGCTTCAAGTATCAAAGAATTTATATTTGAAACAGAGGGGACAAGGGGTTATAAGTATGCCCAAGCAACAGCAGGAGGCATTAGCTTAGAGGATATTGATTTTAAGACGATGGCATCAAAAAAGGCGGAAGGTCTTTATATAACAGGTGAAGTACTGGATGTAGACGGAGACTGTGGGGGCTATAATCTGCAGTGGGCATGGTCTACAGGTTACTTAGCGGGGACACATGCAGCAGAGATGCATTTAAGCAACAGAAATGAGGAATAGAGATGATACGTGTTCAAGATATTAAACTTACATTAGATGATGATGAAAGCATATTAAAGCTTAAGATAGCAAAAAAAATCAGGATTAAAACGACGGATATTATCAAGTATACAATCGTAAAAGAAGCAATAGATGCTAGGAAAAAGGAAGATATTAAAAGAGTCTATACAGTGGATGTCAAAACGGCCAAGGAAGCAGAGGTTTTATCAAAATATCCATTACTAAAAGCACCCATTAGAACTTATGATTATCCAGAAAAAGGTAAAAAGCCCTTAAAGCACAGACCGATCATAGTTGGTGCCGGTCCTTGTGGACTATTTGCAGCACTTATTCTTGCTCAAATGGGATACAATCCCATTGTGCTTGAAAGGGGAAAGGCTGTTGAAGAAAGAATAAAAGATGTCAACCGATTTTGGGAAACGGGTCAATTAGATACAAGCTCTAATGTGCAGTTCGGTGAAGGAGGCGCAGGAACCTTTTCAGATGGTAAACTCACTACCCAAATCAAAAATAAGCGATGTTATAAGGTTTTGGAGGAATTTACAGATGCAGGTGCTCCTTCGGACATTTTATATAAAAATAAACCCCATGTGGGAACGGACATTCTTACAGAAGTGGTTAAAAATATCCGTTCCAGAATTATTCATCTAGGGGGAGAATTTAGATTTGAGAGTAAAGTAACCAAGGTTTATAGGGAAGGAAATCAAATCACTGCTTTAGAGATTAATAACCAGGAGGTACTCAGCACGCATATTGCGGTATTTGCCATAGGTCACAGTGCTAGAGATACTTTTGAGATGCTTTATGATGCAGGGATAAAAATAGAACAAAAGCCTTTTGCAATGGGCATGCGTATAGAACATTTGCAAAAATGGATTGATGAGGCGCAGTATGGGCGGTATGCGGGGCATCCCAATCTAGGCGCTGCGGACTATAAGTTGGTTCATCATGCACAAAATGGCAGGACAGTGTATAGTTTTTGTATGTGTCCAGGAGGTTATGTCATCGCATCAGCTTCTGAGGAGGGGATGATGGTGACAAATGGTATGAGCAGACATAAAAGGGACGGTCAAAATGCCAATAGTGCCATACTGGTCAATGTGAGACCGCAAGATTATGGGGATGAACACCCTTTAGCGGGCATGTATTTGCAGAGAAAATTTGAGCGTCTGGCGTATGAACTAGGAGAAAAAAGTTACAGAGCCCCTGTTCAAAAAATAGGTGATTTTCTCAGTAATAGGGCAAGCACTGGTGCTGGGTGTGTAAAGCCAAGTTACGTTCCTGGGGTGCAGTTTACCAACTTAAGGGCTCATCTTCCAGCTTTTATGGC
>JAQSYC010000041.1 GCA_029256345.1 Clostridia bacterium
CTGAAACATTTTAATACAGCGGATATTACCTTTGGATATTGCACAGAGTTTATTATAGAAAAGGCAAAAGGGACCTCTTATGATGAGGAAGATACAAAAGCTTATTTAGACAGTATTGGAGACAGTATTGTGGTTGTATCTGATGAAGAATATATTAAAATACATGTGCATACTGATAATCCAGGACTTGCTCTTCAAAAAGCCTTAGAATTCGGAGCACTTAATAATATCAAAATAGAAAATATGAGACATCAGCATTCTTCGATTTTTGACGGAGAAGAAACAGAAAAAGAAAGTACACACTCAGAGCAGTTGCCAAAGAAAGCATTGGCGTTTGTATCGATAGCGGCAGGCAGTGGTATTGCTGAAATCATGAGAAGCCTTGGAGCAGATGTTGTTATTGAAGGTGGACAAACAATGAATCCAAGTACGGAAGATATTCTAAAGGCTATTAAAGAATGCCATGCAAAAGAGGTTATTGTACTGCCTAATAACAAAAATATTATTTTAGCAGCAGAGCAGGCAGCGGCTATTGAAGAGGAAACAAAGGTCTATGTCATTCCAACAAAGACTATACCTCAAGGCATATCTGCGATGATTGCCCAAGATGGAAGTAACGAGGATGCCGCCCATAGTATTGAAAGTATGACAGAGGCTCTTGAACTTGTGGAAACAGCACAAATTACCATAGCTGTTAGAGATACGGTTATAGAAGGCGAAAACATTATAGAAGGTGAATATTTAGGTATATTAGAGGGAAAAATAATTGCTCATGATAAAGATTTAAAACAAACTTTTAATGAACTACTGAAACAGATGAAACAAGATGCAGAGGTTATTACCATCTATTATGGCGAAGATATCACAGAAGAAACAGCAAAAGCATTTAAACTAGATGCAGAAAAGATTTATGAGGATGCAGAAGTAGAACTTTATAACGGTAACCAACCAGTGTATTATTTTATGATATCGGCAGAATAGTTTAAAAAGTTAAATAGCGATTATAACAAAGGTGCCGATTTTATCGGCACTTTCGTTATAATTACCCAAGTAGAACTTTTCATACTAATCTATGAAAGCGGCGAGGATTTCCTCATGCCCATTTAGAGAAAGGAGCTATAACCGCATGGGACTTAACGAATCGATACTTACGATAAAAGGTGTGGGTGCCCAGGTAGCATCAAAGCTTAATAAACTGGGGATTTATACTTTAAAAGATATGATAGAGCATTATCCGAGAGACTATGAAGATAGAAGAAAAATCACTCCTATTGAAGCGATTACTATGGAAGAGCATCATAATATTTTAGCCAGTGTTGCAACGCCGCCGCAGGTCACCAAAAAAGCAGGCAAGATTATTGTAACCTTCAGAGTAAAAGATAGTACAGGGAGTATTTATGTTACCTTTTATGGACAAGCTTATATGAAAAATAATTTCCAAATGGGAGAGAAATACCTGTTATATGGAAAAGTGAGACGTAAATACGCCAAAATAGAAATGGAATCACCCGAGTATCAAAAGGTAACTGACACAGAGAATCTGGAAAAGGTGGCTAAAATTACGCCCATCTATCCAGCCACAAGCAAATTGTCTCAAAAAGTCATCAGAAGTCTTATTGAGAAGAGTTTAGCGTTATGTGTGCCCTTTCTAGAGGACTGCCTGCCGGAGGCTATTAAAAAGCAATATGACTTAGTAGAAAAAACTGAGGCTGTCACATCTATCCATTTTCCCAAAAATGGAACGGCTTTTTTTGAAGCCAGGAAAAGACTGGTATTTGAAGAATTGTTTATGCTGCAGCTTTCTTTATATCGGCTGAAGGCTGACTTCGCGCAAAAATATGAAGGCATCTCTTATCATCTGCCCGAGGATTTTAAGTCTTTTTTAGAAAAGCTACCCTTTAGCCTTACAGCTGCTCAGAAAAGAGTGGTGCAAGAAATAGTAGAAGATATGAAAAGCAATCTCGCCATGAATAGATTAATTCAAGGGGATGTAGGATCAGGAAAGACGGTGATAGCAGCTATTGCTTTATTTATGGCTGTTAAAAATGGCTATCAGACGGCTTTAATGGCACCTACAGAAGTGTTGGCCGTACAGCACTACGGATTCCTCCAAAGCCTTATGGCGCCCTTTAACATAGAAATAGCACTGCTCACAGGCTCAACTACAAAAAAACAAAGGCAAGAAATATTAGAAGGTATCAAACAGCAAAAAATCCACATGGTTATAGGCACTCATGCCTTGATAGAAGAGCAGGTAGAAATACCAAAGCTTGGACTTGTCATTACCGATGAGCAGCATCGCTTTGGTGTAAGACAAAGACTTAAGCTTACGGAAAAAGGCATGAGACCAGATGTTATGGTCATGACAGCGACACCTATACCTAGGACATTGGCCCTTATTCTTTATGGGGATATGGATATTTCTATTATTGACGAGCTGCCACCGGGAAGAGTGCCTATTCAAACCAATGGGGTAGAGTCTTCCTATCATACAAGGATTTATCGCTTTATTGAAAAACAGTTGCTGGAAGGCAGACAATGCTATATCATTTGTCCGATGGTAGAGGAAAGTGAAAATGGCGGTGAACTTCAAAATGTTTTGGAGTATACAGCAGAGCTTAAGGCAGATGTTTTTAGCAGTTTTACAGTAGAATACCTGCATGGTAAGATGAAGCCTAAAGAAAAAAATGAGGTTATGAGAAGATTTAGCAGTGGAGAAATTCAAATTTTAGTTTCCACAACAGTAGTTGAGGTAGGAGTTAATGTACCCAATGCAACAGTAATGCTTATTGAGAATGCCGAAAGATTTGGACTAGCCCAGCTGCATCAGCTGAGAGGCAGGGTAGGGAGAGGTGTCCATAAATCATACTGTATTTTAGTGAGTGACTCCAAAAATAAAGTTACTCAAAAGAGGCTTAAAATTATGGAGGAGAGTACAGATGGCTTTGTTATAGCTGAGACCGATTTGAAATTAAGAGGTCCAGGTGAATTTTTTGGAACAAGGCAGCACGGGTTGCCAGAGATGAAGATAGCCAATTTATATACGGATGCCAAGGTATTAAAAGAAGTTCAGTATTGTGTGAAAAATATATTGCATCAGGACCCACTCCTAAAAAAGAGTGACTATAGAGAGTTAGTAAAGGAAATACAAGAATTGGCGGCCAAAGAAGTGCTGCACCGTGCACTGTAATGAACCGTGAGGAGGAAAAGACTTGAGAGTAATTAGCGGAAAAGCCAGAGGAACACAGCTGTTAGCACCAGAAGGGACGGCTACAAGACCCACTATAGACAGAATCAAAGAAACACTTTTTAATATCATAGCCTTTGATATTCCTGGGTGTATGTTTTTAGATTTGTTCAGCGGGAGTGGTGCAATAGGGATAGAAAGCTTAAGCCGAGGGGCAAAGAGGGCTGTATTTGTTGAAAAAGACAAAAAGGCCCTGACCTGTATCCACAAAAATTTAGAAAAAACAAAACTAGAACAGCAGGCAGTGATTTATTCCTGTGAGGTAGAAGAGGCCCTTAGCCGATTAAAAAACAAACAACAACAATACGATATTATTTTTTTGGATCCCCCCTATGCGATGCCACAGGTCGAAAAGATATTGCAGAACATTGTCACATCTCAGCTAATGAGTGCAGAAAGCTACATTATTTTAGAAAGAAGTACAAATACTATTGTATCTTTACCCCAAAATTTGGTATTATGGAAAGAAAAGACATATAAAACAACTACCCTAAGTTTTTTAAGGAAGGAAATAACAGTGTGAAAACAGGCATTTATCCAGGAAGTTTTGATCCCGTGACAAATGGGCATATGGATATCATTGAGAGATCTTGCAAATTAGTCGATAAACTTATAGTAGCAGTACTCATCAACCCCAATAAAGATGCAGGATTGTTTTCTATTGAAGAACGTATAGAGATGCTTAAGGAATCAACCAAGCATCTTTTAAATGTTGAAATAGACAGTTTCTCAGGTCTTTTAGTAGATTATGCACACTATAAGAATGCAAGCATTGTGGTAAGAGGATTGAGAGCTATTATGGATTTAGAACGGGAGATGCAGATGGCTCAAATCAATAAAAATATTGCGGCAGAGGTTGAAACCGTCTTTTTGGTAACCCGTGCAAAGTATTCATTTTTAAGTTCAAGTGCCGTAAGAGAACTGGCATTATTTAACGGAGCTTTTGATGATTTAGTGCCAGCGTATGTGAGTGCTAAATTAAAATCTAAATTAGAGTAAGGAGGTTTATTAGTGGAAAACAGTAGATGTGGGGAAATAGCTATTTTATTAGACCAGCTAGAAGACGTTGTAGAGGATGGAAAACCTAGTTTTTTGTCGGGAAAGATTGCCATTGACAGAGAACAAATGATTGATATTATCAGAGATATCAGACTCAAATTACCAACAGAAGTTCAGCAGTCCATCTGGATTGTTGAAGAACGCAACAAAATACTCGCGGAAGCTCAAAAAGAAGCCCATATTATTATAGAGGAAGCTCATGAAAAGCTTGAAAATCTCATTGAACACCATGAGATTACACAATACGCTAGCGACAGAGCAGAAAATATCGTGGAGACAGCCAGGCAGGACGCAAGGCAAATCCACATGGGTTCTGTTGAATACGCAGAAGATGTTTTTAAAGGTGTCGAACTTCGGCTCAAGACATCATTGGAAATCATACATAGAGAAGTACAGCAGTTTGAGAACTATATTACCGATGTTTTGAGAGAGCTTTATGACAATAGACAGGAACTTAAGGGTATAACCAATCAGATTAATCACACAAGAGAATAAAATATTATTGAAATAACACTTAAACGGTGTTATTTTTTTTATACTTCATACACATAATAATAAAGAGTGTGGAGACTGCGAAGTAGACAAAAAAATAGTTAAAGCTTATAATTGTACTAAGGTTTAACAAGAAACCATGCAAAGTAAGCACATGCTTGTGAAGCAGCAAAGTAATACGACCAATTAGGAGGGGACTACGTGACAAAATTAATAACAGGCTATAGCCTAAAGAAAAATGAATATATCAAGGAAATTGATAGTGTCGCCAATATTTATATACATGACAAAACAAAAGCAAAAATTTTATTTATAGAAAATGAGGATGTGCACAAAAGTTTTTGTATAGGTTTTCGAACCCCATCTCATGATAGTACAGGAGTACCTCATATCATAGAGCATTCAGTACTCTGCGGATCTAGGAAGTATCCGCTTAAAGACCCTTTTGTAGAGCTAGCTAAAGGCTCACTTAATACGTATCTCAATGCGATGACCTATCCAGACAAAACACTTTATCCTGTTTCAAGTCAAAATGATAAAGATTTTAATAACCTTATGGATGTTTATCTCGATGCAGTGTTTTTTCCAAAAATATATGATACCAAAGAGATTCTTATGCAGGAAGGTTGGCGGTATCATATAGAGGATAAGGAAGAGCCCGTTCAATACAAGGGGGTTGTTTACAATGAAATGAAAGGCGCTTTTTCAGCTCAAGAAGAGATTGGCTTTAGATTAATTAAAGAGTCCTTATTTCCAGATACCAGCTATGCCCATGAATCAGGGGGAGCACCGAGTGCTATCCCAGACCTAAGTTATGAAGAGTTTTTAAATTTTCATAAAAATTTTTATCACCCTTCTAACAGCTACTTATGTCTCTATGGCAAAATGGACATCAAAGAAACACTGGCATACATTGATAAAGAATATCTTTCAAAGTTTGAATATAAAGAGACACACAGCGAGATCGAAAAGCAGCCTGCTTTCAATCAATTTATAGAGAAAAAATCCTATTATTCAGCAGCAGAAGAAAAAGAAAATGCATTATTTTTATCCTATAACTTTGTCGTTGGGGAAGTCACAGACAGAAGACTGATGCTTTCAATGGCGATACTAGAATATGTGCTTTTAGATACACCGGCAGCACCTCTGAAAAAAGCACTTATTGCTGAAGGGATAGGGGAAGATGTATTTGGAACTTTCCAAACCCATCTCAAACAGCCCGTATTTAGTATAGTGGCTAAAAATGCTTCAGAAAACAAAAAGGTCAGATTTTATGAACTCATCAGAGAAACCCTTGAAAGATTGGTGAAAGAAGGCATTCCTAAAAATCTTTTAAAGGGTGCACTGCAAGTCAAAGAATTTGAAATGCGCGAAGGAGATTCAAGCGGTTATTCAAAAGGGTTATTTTATGGGATTGCCGCTATCAAAAGCTGGGTATACGATGCAGAACCTTTTATGTATCTCAAATATGAAGAAGACATTGAGTTTTTAAGAGCCCAAATAGATACCCCTTATTTTGAAAAACTTATTGAAACCTATATCTTATCAAATCATCATGCCTCCCAAGTAGAACTTTATCCGAAGGTAGGCTTAGAAAACGAATTAGAAGAAGAGGTTCAGCTTAAGCTCAAAGTGCTCAAAGAAAGCTGGAGTCCAGAAGAACTGCAGCAAAAGATTGATGAAACCAAAAAGTTTGTACAATTTCAGCAAGATCAAGACACAGAGGAAGCCATTCAGAGCATACCGCTGCTAAAAAGAGAAGACTTAAGAAGAGAGGCAGCTTATCCAAACTATACGGTTTCAAGTCACAACCAGACACCGTATATTATTACACCTGTATTCACCAACAAAATAGCTTACATCAATTGGTATATTAAATTAGACGGTATTGAAGACAAATACATGCCTTATTTGGGGATGGTTGTAGGCATGTTAGGTAAACTCAATACCAAAAACTATAAATATGAAGACCTCTCCGCTTATATTGATGAAAATATAGGGGGAATCGAATACCATATTCAGGCGCTTAATGATAGTAAAAGAGAACATCATTACTTGCCAATTTTCAAGATTAAGTCTAAAGCTTTAATAGATAAAGTGGATGCTCAAGTAAGTATTATGAGCGAAATTTTGCAAAATACACAGATAGAAGACAAAAATAGAATTCTGGAAATCATTAGAGAGATGAAAGCTATTATGGAGGCATCTATAAGTGGTGATGGTCATAGGATAGCCTATGGCAGACTGCTGGCAAGTCTTTCAAATGCAGAGCATTTTGAAGAAAAAACAAAAGGGATTACCTTTTACCATTTTGTTTGTGAGATAGAAAAAGAGTGGGAGCAGAGGCAGGAGGAGACGCTCCAGATGCTTCATAAAGCCTATGGGTACCTGGCCAACAAAAACCGTGTGATGGTTGGACTTACAACAGATAAGGAGCAGGTAGAAAAGGTTATTCCACTTATTCAAAATACTCTGGATAAGCTGCCAAGTGAGGAAATTGATAAACTTGAGATGCAGTTCCAAATCACAGATCTAAAAGAAGCTTTAGTTTATCCAACCCATGTGAACTATGTGGCGATGGGTTATAATTTTAAGGCATTAAATTATCATTACCATGGCAGTATGATGATGTTGAAGTCTATTTTATCTATGGGTTATCTATGGAGTAAGGTAAGGGTAGAAAATGGGGCATATGGGTGTTTTTGTGATTTTAGGAAAAGTGGTAACATGTTTTTTGTTTCCTACAGAGATCCAAATCTTAAGGAAACACTAGATATTTACAAAAAAGTCCCTGAATATCTGCAAACCATAGAACTGTCAGAAAGAGAACTTCTTCAATATTTAATCGGAACAATCAGTAATCTGGACTTTCCATTTACCCCGATGACAGAAGGTAAAACAGCGGAAGTTTATCATTTGATGGGGGTTACTAAAGAAGAATTACAGCAAACAAGAGATGAACTCTTTGCAACAACCAATGAAACATTACAGTCTTTTGCAAAAGTTATACAGGACTGTCTTAGCAAAGAAATGTACTGTACTTTTTCAAACAATCAAAATGTTACAAAGGTCAAAGATTTATTTAAAGATATTACAATTGTATAAGGGATAAAGAAAGGTGGCTAAGGCTGCCTTTTCTTATGATTTTAAGATTTAAATGGGTATACGTCAAAGCGTTTATTTGCTATAATGGATAAATAGAAAAGGCTCAAGTAAGAGAGGAAAAGAAAATGGAATTTTTATATAAAAAAAGAAGAGTAATTGTGGTTATTTTAGCTAGTATACTCATTGGACTGGGAGTTTTTCAGATGGTGACTGGCATTGATATCGGCCAGAAATTTATGAGTACTGTAGAATATGTGGTGATGTTTGGGGCGCTTTATTTACTTCTTGTGTTACCTAAGCAATACAATATTAAAGAACAAAATGCCAAAACGGATGAAGATGAAATAACCAAACAATCAGTACTTGAAGAAACGGAAAAGGATAAATGAGATTAAAAACTATGGGGGAAATGATGTTATTTGATAAAAAGCTTGTGAAGTGTAAGTCAGAGAGACGAGATGAAGAATGGTATCATACGGTAGATTATCATAAAGCCCTGTCTAAAGTAGACGATACAAGGTACAAACTTATCAAAGCAGTGATGAATGGTAAGGCCATTGTTATTGATATTGACACGACGCTGCTTATGCCAGGTGTAAGATTGGATCCCGGCAAATGGGTACAGGATTTAAAAAATAAATTATCAGATTACCAAATTAAATACACTATGAGCCGGATGAAAAAAGAAATTTTAGATGTGGGTTTGAGTAGAATCTTTGGTATGAAAAACACCAAGGTGGATGTAGCTTATAGAGTTGCTTTTTATGTGCCCTATGAAAAGTTCACGGAGCAATTTTATAAAGAGTTGCTAGAAAATATAGGATATCGCATATGTATTTTGGAGGATAGTGAGAATGTAGAAAACTTACTAGAACTATTTTATTCCGGTATGATAGATGAATACGATTTAACAGATTTATTTTATGCCCATTTTTATTGCAATGAGCAGCTTACTCAGATTATGGTAACAACTAAGAAGTTAGACAAGGACGAAATATTAGGAATACTTGAAATGGTGAGGTGAAGCTATGGATTTTCTGGGTAAAGTAGTTATTGTTACAGGCAGTGGACAAGGTATAGGTAACTGTATTGCACTGGCGTATGCCCAAAAAGGGGCCAGTGTTATTGTGGCTGAACTTGATGAGGAAGCTGGATTTGAAACCAAACAAAATATCGAAGAGGTAGGCGGAGAATGTTTATTTATTCCAACAGATGTAGCTAGTGAAACCTCTGTTAAATATATGATCAGTACAGTGGTTGAAAGATATGGTAAAGTAGATATTTTAATCAATAATGCAGGTATCACAAACTATGCAGAGCCAGCAACTCTTTTTACAAGAAGTGTTGAGGAATTTGAAAGAGTCATGCGGGTGAATGTGACAGGAGCCTATATGTGTGCTAAGTATGCAGCCTCTCACATGGCAGAAGGCAGCAGTATTATCAATATCGTATCTACCAGAGCTTTTATGAGCGAACCTCATACAGAGCCTTATTCTGCTTCAAAGGGAGCACTGGTGGCGCTTACCCATTCTCTTGCAAACACGCTTGCGCATAAAGTGCGGGTAAATGCCATAAGTCCGGGATGGATCGATGTTTCGCAGTGGAAGAAGAAAAAAGATAGGAAATTTATAACACTAACAGAAAAGGACCATTTACAGCATCTGACAGGAAGAGTAGGGGTTCCAGAAGATATAGCCAAAGCCACGCTTTTTTTGACCAGTGAAGCGGCTAGTTTTATAACAGGGGCGAATCTGGTGATAGACGGCGGAATGACCGTAAAAATGATTTATGCAGAATAGGTGATGAGATGATTAAACAAGAGAAAAACTATATTGCTTTAAAAAAGAAAAAGTTTTTAAAGATGACACTCCTATGGGCTGGTGCTGTAAGTGCTGTGTTTTTTGTGGGACTGATCATCAATGGGTCGCGAAACAGCTATTTTACATTAGTTGCAGCGCTTTTTGTGTTGCCATTAGCTCAAAATGGTACAAGATATCTATCGTTTAATAGATTTAAAGACCCAGACCATGAATTTTCAAAGGTTTTAGAAGGGATGAAGGGAAGTTATCATCTATATCATGGGGCTATTGTCGTGGATACAACTGCAACGGTATTGTTTGAACATCTCATTATCACTTCGCGGAATATTTATTTTTTGACCGCTGCTAAAGAAAGGATTGAAAAACATGGCTCATGGCTTAAAAATAGGTTAGCTGCTAAGGGTATTGACTCT
>JAQSYC010000329.1 GCA_029256345.1 Clostridia bacterium
TATTTTAAACTTACGGTAGTCACTTCGTTTAGGCTTCCCGCCTTCAAACACAACCATACCACCCACAGATTGTATACCTTGGGTATTAGAGATGTCATAAGCCTCTATCCGATAAGGCATTTTTTCAAATCCTAGTACCTCCTTGAGCTCTAGTAGCGCCCCTTTTGTCCTCGTCTCCTCCTGCTTAATGTGTTCTCCAAACTGCCCAAGCGTAAGCTCTGCATTTTTGCTAGCCAGTTCAAGCAGTCCATGTTTCACCCCTTTTTGAGGGGTAATCAGTTTGACCTTAGCGCCTTTTTTGCTGCTCAAATAACTTTCCAATACCTCCAGCTCTTCTGGGGTTCTTTCTATGATGATCTCCTTAGGTATAAAAGTGGCATCTGCATAGAACTGAACGACAAAATTTCTAAAGACACTCTCTATTGTCTCATCTTCAGTATCTCTTAAATAAAAGTGCTCTCTGCCCACCATTTTCCCTTGTCTTACAAAATAAATCTGAACCAGCGTATCCTCGGGACTTTTTGCAAAAGCAATCACATCTTGGTCTGCCATACTGCTTGTAATCGCACTTTGTTTTTGTTCTAATTTTTTGATAGACTGTATCTGATCTCTTAACAAAGCAGCTTTTTCGAAATTTAACGCCTCTGCTTCTTGCTCCATTTGATTTTGCAGATTTTTAATCACTTCTCGGTATTTGCCGCTCAAAAAATCTTGCACTTCCGAGACCATAACCTGATAGTCTTCTTTATTGATAAGCCCTGCACAAGGGGCATGGCACTTGCCAATGTGGTGATTGAGACAAGGCCGTTCTTTGCCTATATCTTTAGGTAAATTTCTCGAACAGGTCCTTAGATACCAAGTCTGTTTAATAATCTCTACCAACTCCCACATGGCCTGTACCTCAGTATAAGGCCCAAAATATTTATTCCCATCCTTCTTCATGCTCCGTACAATAGTCACCTTTGGAAAGTCTTCTGAAACATTTAGTTTAATATAAGGATAATGTTTGTCATCTTTTAAGCGTATATTGTATTTAGGACTATATTTTTTAATTAAATTACACTCTAGAACCAATGCTTCCAGTTCAGACCTGGTCACAATGTATTCGAAAGACTCAATATGCTGAACCATCTTTTTCACTTTAATGGGATGATTTTTTGAGCTTTGAAAATATTGTCTAACTCTATTTTTAAGATTGATAGCCTTGCCTACATATATGATTTGATTATGCTCATCTTTCATCAGATAAACACCGGGGTTATCAGGAAGTTTTTTTAATTCTTCTTCTATATTAAACATGATTTTTCCTCTATTCATAAAAGGTTAATATGCCCTTATTATAACATACTCTTTGTCATTACTATATTGTTTCATTTATATTAAAATAAGATAACTTTGGAGAATTCATTGAAATAGTGGTAAATTTTAGCTATACTTAAAGTAAATATACATACTTCACATATTGTTTTTCTCAATATGTGACCAAGGAGGATATTATGAAAAAAGCAAAAACTTACAAAATTTTATGTCTGACTCTGGGAACAATATAGGTATCTCCTATAACGGTCAGATCAAATCTCTGAGCAATCAGCCTTTTTTAGTAGACGGCGCCACTTATGTGCCGCTTCGTGCAGTCAGTGAAATCATGGGTGCTAATGTAAACTGGGCAAATAATACGGTTTATATTACTAGTCCAATAACATCTACTGTTTCTTCTGAACAAGAAATTGCTGCAAAAAACTTTGAAATTGCCTCTCTCAAACAACAATTAGAGGTTGCAAAAAAAGAACTGGAAACCTTTAAAGGAACTGGTACTACTGCTGGAAGCAACTTAACAACAGCAGCTGTTAACGCTACTTTAAGTAACATAGAGTCCGAGTATGAAGATGAACACAGCATCGACTGGGAATTTGATCTTAGAATAGTTTCCAGCAGACTGGAACTAACGGTATCTTATGACAGCCGAAATGATGACTCTAGATTTAATCGCCTGAGTGAATCTAAACGTAAAGCATTTATCAAAGATATTTGCTATGACATTTCAGACCGTCACAATGATGTGGAAATCAGAGGAACGATTGAAGACAGCCGTACTGATACAGAAAAGGCTTCTTTTAAATACACCAAGTCAGGGTCTTATCAATATGATGAAAAAGCGTCTCTCTCACTTCGCGATCTTGAAGATGACTTGGAACGTTCTTATACAAAGATTAACTGCATAGGCTTTAATATCCCTATTAAATATATCGAGCTTAGTGAAAGAAGTGGCACTCTAACTTTTACCATTAGAACCGATCTTAGATATGATGGTAATGATTTCAGAGAGAAATGGAATAATACAGCCCCATCATACAAAAGGGATCTAGAGAAGTTGCTTGGAGATATTAGAGATGATATCGAAGACGAGTACAGTTCTTATGATGAAATAATAGGTATTATTAAAGACGATTACTCCGGTAACACAATTGCTTCCTTTGAAAATAATAAGAAAGTTTATTTTGAGACAGTATCAACTTATTAAATCTATTGATGACTTCACACCTCTTATACAATAATTTTACAGACCACTACTAGAAAGGTCTATCCCTAGATTATAGCATTTAAATAAAGCATAAAAAACGCCCAAAAGGGCGTTTTTTATGCTTTATTTAAATATTTCTTTAGGAATTGTCCTGTATAGGATTGTTTGACTTTTACAACCTGTTCTGGTGTGCCCTGGGCTATAATCATCTAAATTATGCTCTATCACAAGGACTGTATTCCCCCCTTCAACTAATCTGTCCAATATGCCAATAAGCTTGTGTACATCGGCAAAGTGCAGACCTGTTGTAGGTTCATCTAAAATATACATAGTTTTGCCCGTGCTCCGTTTGCTCAGCTCAGTGGCCAGCTTAACTCTTTGAGCTTCTCCTCCTGACAAGGTCGTAGATGGCTGCCCCAATCTAACATAGGATAAGCCCACATCATGTAAAGTCTGAAGCTTTCTAGCGATGGCCGGAATATTTTCAAAAAACCCTAACGCCTCCTCCACTGTCATATTGAGTACATCGGAAATGGATTGGTTTTTATACTTTACCTCTAAGGTTTCTCTGTTATAGCGTTTCCCTTTACACACCTCGCAAGGAACATAAACATCTGGCAGGAAATGCATCTCGATCTTAATAACACCATCTCCTTGGCATGCCTCACACCTTCCCCCTCTTACATTAAAGCTGAACCGCCCCTTTTGGTAACCTTTCATCTTAGCCTCTTGTGTCTGGGCAAATAAATCTCTAATTTGATCAAACAGCCCTGTATAAGTAGCGGGATTTGATCTTGGGGTTCTGCCAATAGGGGATTGGTCTATGCTGATCACCTTGTCCAGATTTTCCATCCCCGATACATCCTCATGGAGACCTGGTTTAAGCTTTGCCCCATTAAGGTCCCTCGCTAGTCTTTTAAGCAAAATTTCATTTATCAGTGTGCTTTTCCCAGATCCTGATACCCCGGTAATACAAGTAAAGGTTCCAAGGGGCAATTTGAGTTTTACATTTTTAAGATTGTTTTCTTTGGCACCTTTAAGAAGCAGATGAGTCCCATTGCCTTTACGGCGCACTTTGGGAATCTCTATTTTTTTCTTGCCACTCAAATAAGCCCCCGTCTCCGAGTCCTCACAAGCCAATATCGTATCAATAGGCCCCGACGCGATAATCTCCCCTCCATGTTCTCCGGCTCCGGGTCCTATATCAACGATCCAGTCTGCTGCATACATGGTATCCTCATCGTGCTCTACCACAATAAGGGTATTGCCTAAGTCCCTTAGCCTTATCAAAGTCTGGATAAGTTTGTCATTGTCTCTTTGATGAAGACCTATACTTGGCTCATCTAATATATAAAGTACACCCACTAGCCCGGACCCGATTTGCGTAGCAAGCCTTATTCTCTGGGCTTCTCCTCCAGATAAAGTTCCCGCCGCTCTGGATAAAGTCAGGTAATCTAAGCCTACGTCTACCAAAAATCCAAGTCTTGCACGAATCTCATTGAAAATCTGCTCGCCTATTTTTCGCTGCCTTTCACTGAGCATCATATCCTCAAACAAAACTCTAAGTTCGCCTATTGCCATTTGTGTAACCTGATGAATATTTTTGTCACCTACAGTCACAGCCAGTGCTTCTGGCTTAAGCCTTGCTCCTCCGCATGTACTGCAGGGAATACTCGTCATGAAATTTTCATATTCCTCTTTCATCCCTTGGGAACTGGTTTCTTTATAGCGTCTTTCTGTATTGGCCAGCACCCCATCAAACGCATAATTATATTCTCTTGTTCCATACTCCCCGCTAAAAACAAATTTAACAGCCTCTTTGCCCGTTCCATATAAAATAATATCCTTAACCTTTTGAGGTAAGTCTTTATAGGGCGTCTCCAAATCAAAGTGATACTTTTTCATCAAGGCCTCAAATAGGGCATAAGCATAACTTTCTGTATTCCCTATAGACCCCCATCCTACAACAGCTATGGCTCCTTGCCTAAGTGTCAGATTAGGATTAGGTACAACCAACTCCGGATCAACTTCTAATCGCTGACCTAAGCCTGTGCAAACAGGGCACGCCCCCTGAGGGTTATTAAATGAAAATAATCTAGGCTCTATTTCATCTATACTGATATTACAATCCGGGCATGAAAAGTTTTGACTAAACCGTACTTCT
>JAQSYC010000042.1 GCA_029256345.1 Clostridia bacterium
CCTATGCAGGGGGTAATAGCAGCAAAGGCAGGTGCTGCCTTTGTGGCACCTTATGTTAATAGATTGGACATGATTGGAGCTCACGGGGTGCAGGTGGCCTTGGCTATTCACACGCTATTAAAAGGAATGAATGGTAAGGCACAGGTACTGGCAGCTAGTTTCAAAAATGTAGAACAAATTTTAAGTCTGGCGGAGGCTGGGGCATCTGCTGTAACCGTAGCACCGGAGCTGATAGAGCAACTACTGTATCATCCTTTAACCGATAAGGCAGTTATGGACTTTACAGAGGATTTTGCAAGTATTACATCCCAAGGAGTCACAATGAAAGGCTTATAATACCTCGAAATTTATCAAAATGAGAATTTTTTTGAGTTCTGAAGCAAGACCTAAACCCTATGAAAGTCAATAAAAAGACTAATTAGACAAATGATTTATGTGAACGATTCTCCTTGTCAAGTATTTGATAATTCATTATTTAATGGTATAATAACAGCTGATAAATTTTTACTAGATTAAGGAGATAAGTATGAATAACAGGAGTGAGTTTTCGAGTAAGCTTGGATTCGTGCTGGCAGCAGCAGGATCAGCTGTAGGACTTGGGAATATTTGGAGGTTCCCATATCTCGCAGCAAAATATGGCGGGGGATTATTTTTACTAATGTACGTTTTTTTTGTCGTAACTTTTGGATTTGCAATCATGACAGCGGAAATCGCAATAGGGAGAAAAACTCAGTTAAGCCCAATTGGTGCTTATACAGCCCTCAATAAGAAATATGGATTTATAGGAGTTATTGCGTCGCTTGTAGCCTTTTTGATTCTGCCCTATTACAGTGTTATTGGGGGATGGGTTATTAAATATTTCGTTACCTTCTTGACAGGGGGACAAGCAAGTACAGCGCAAGATACATTTTTTACGAGCTTTATTGCGTCACCTATAGAACCTGTTTTATGGCAGATATTATTTGTTTTAGCGACACTTGCTGTTGTTTTAAAGGGTGTAAAGGATGGTATTGAAAAAGCCAGCAAAATCCTAATGCCGGTCCTTATTGTCCTTTCTGTTGTCGTTGCAATTTATTCAATCACTTTACCAGGGGCGATGGAAGGTGTAAAATATTTTCTAATCCCTGATTTTTCACGTTTTTCTATACAGTCAGTTTTAGCAGCATTGGGTCAGATGTTTTATTCTTTATCTTTGGCTATGGGTATTATGATAACCTATGGGTCCTATTTGAAAAAAGAGGATGATCTTGAAAAGTCAGTTAAACAGATTGAGCTTTTTGACTCAGGGATTGCGATATTAGCAGGTTTTATGGTTATACCAGCTGTATTTGCTTTTTCAGGAGGAGATGAAGCAGCACTTAATGCTGGTCCGGGACTGATGTTTGTAACACTCCCAAAAGTATTTAATACGATGGGAATGAGCACTCTAGTGGGCAGTGCATTCTTTTTACTTGTACTTTTTGCAGCCCTTACCTCTTCTATATCTCTTATGGAGGCGGTTGTTTCTACCGTGTGTGACCAGTTTAAGCTAGAAAGAAAGAAAGCCTCTATTTTAGTGGCTGTTACAGCGGTTATTCTTGGCATACCTTCTTCTTTAGGAAATGGTATTTGGAGTGAGTTTAAAATATTAAATATGAACTTTTTAGACCTTATGGACTTTATTACAAATGCAGTACTTATGCCTATTGGTGCATTACTTACCTGTATATTTATAGGGTATGTTATCAAAGTAAAGGTTATTTCAGATGAAGTAAAGATTTCTTCAAAGTTTAAAAGAGAAAAAGTTTTTACAGTGATGATCAAGTATATTGCACCAATGTGTATTGTTGCCATACTAGTGACCTCTGTTTTATCAGCATTAGGTCTCTTAACCCTATAAGCTGGATTCATAGTACTTTTTAGGAGAATGACCAAACTCCTTTTTGAAAGCCCGTATAAAACTAGAATAGTCACCAAAGCCACAGGAGGAGCAAACTTCTGTGGCTTGTTTGCCTTCTTTGAGGAGTAGAGAAGCCAGGAGTAACCTTTTCTTTTGGATATACTGATGAATAGAGTATCCGGTTTGCTCTTTGAAAAGATGCATCAGATAATATTTATTCAGAAAAAATTGGTTGGAGAGGTGTTCAATTGATAGATTTTTTTTAAGATCAGCATTGATGTAATCTAATACTTGCTGAATCCGTGTGTCATAGGCAATATCAACGAGATTCTCTTTTTCTTCGCTGTTTAGAAAAAGCCTGTTAAGCCATACAATAAGCTCTAGGAAAGAGGCGTTTTTAAGGATGTCACTGCCAAAGCCTGTATCTTTTGAGGCCTTTTCAAGTTTTGTTAGGATGGGCTTAAGGATTTTTTGAGAAGAACTATCTAGCCGTAGCAAACTGTTTCTAAGTTTTGAGGCTTCTTCAAAACAAGTTAAAAGATTGCAGGTTTCGTGAGTATATTTTTCAACAAAGCTAGGTTTGATCCAGAGGATAATGCGTTCATACATCAAGTGAGAAGAAATAATAGCTTTATGAAAGTCTGTATTGGAAACAAACAGCATATCCCAAGGTCTTAATTTGTAAAACTTTCCTTCTATTAAATAGGTGACATCGCCAGATAGAAAAATGACGAGTTTATGAAAATCATGGTAGTGAAACTGAAAATCAAAGTAACGGGAATCCTTGAGATGGAAGAAAAGAAAATCTTCCTCCAGATAGCCCTTTTTTTTATCCAGACTCATTTCATCTGAAGTCATGGCAGCACATCCTTTCTTTATATGAGATACGGAGACACAAAAACCCAATAGTATCAAATTAATGGTAGTTGCTTACTTGAAAATATTATAGCACCTTTTGCAATATAATAAACAATATATGCAATATTATAAGCAAAAAATGAGTATATACTGATAGTAGATGAGAAAATATCAGAAAGAGGAGAAAAGATGAAAAAAAATATTTTTAAGGGATCAGCTGTAGCGATTGTCACTCCTTTTACTAAAGAAGGTATTGATTTTGAAAAACTAGGTGAATTAATTGAATTTCAAATAGAAGAAGGAACTTCTGCCATTGTAGTATGTGGTACGACAGGGGAAGCCAGTACCATGTCCTGTGAGGAACAAAAGGCAGCTATTGAATATACAGTAAAAAAAGTGAATAAACGTATTCCAGTTGTTGCAGGGACTGGCAGCAATAATACACACCATGCCATAGCACTTAGTCAATTTGCGCAGCAAGTGGCTTGTGATGGGGTATTGTGTGTGACGCCTTATTATAACAAAACAACACAAAAAGGTTTGTATGAGCATTTTAAAATGATAGCGGAGAGTATTACTATTCCCATGATTCTCTACAATGTACCAGCCAGAACGAATTTAAATATTTTGCCTGAAACGGTCAGAGCATTATCAGAGATTGGAAATATTGTGGGGATTAAAGAGTGTCAGTTTGCCCAGGTAGGAGAGATTGTGAAACTTTGTGGCAGTGACTTTGCTGTTTATTCAGGGGAAGATGGAAATATTTTGCCGCTTTTAAGTATGGGAGGGATGGGAGTCATTTCGGTTATGGCCAATATCATACCAAGAGATACCCAGAGGATTACCCAAAAGTTTTTTGAAGGGGATCTTAAGGAGAGCTTGAGACTTCAGCTTCAAACACTGGATTTAATCAAGGCATTATTTATAGAAACCAGCCCTATCCCTGTAAAAGCAGCTTTAAATCTGATGGGATTCGATATAGGTCTATGCCGTATGCCTCTTGTGGAAATGGAGGAAGGACATCTTAAGTTGCTAAAAGATGAACTGAGGCAATATAAATTAATAGATTAAACTTTATAAAGCATTATACAAAGGCAGTTTACCAGCATATGATATACAAAACGGTATCTCCTTAGTAGACACCAATATTGTAAAAATAAGGAATGATGGATATTGGAAACTAAAAAAAATAATAGGCTGCGTATTGCTTTACTCCATATTGCGCCAAAAGGCGGAGAGGTGTCCTCTAATAGAAACCAAATAAGAAGTGCACTTGCCATTGCAGCTGGTTATGAGGCGGATTTGGCTGTAGGACCAGAACTGGCAGAGAGTGGGTACACATTTTTTAACACAATAGATGCTCACAATATTCCTGTTTTTCCGAGTGGATTCATCTGTGATTTAAGGCAAGTGGCACGAACCTATGATATGAATCTTATAATAGGTTTTCCAGAAAGAGATTTGAAAACACAAAGACTATATAATACATTGGTGTATATAGACAGTAATGGGTATATACAGGGGAGGCACAGAAAAATACATGTAAATACTGAAAGGGATATGGTCTGGGAATCTTGCGGCAGTTATGGACTTGTAAAAGAAATCCAAGGGATTGCAGCAGGGTTTTTAATTGGTGAAGATCTTTATTATAAGGATGTGGCTTACCAGAGCCAAAAGATGGGGGCAAAAATACTTTTAGCGGGGACTGCCTGGCCCGAGGTTGAATGGGATGTAACAAAAGAATGGCAGGAAAGGTCAAGGGAGACGGGCCTCCCGCTTATTGTTTGTAATCGTACAGGGATAGATGGGGGAATAGATTTTTCACAAAGTACAAGTATGATTATCATGCCTTATCAAAAACCCTATCAGTTTAGAAGTGTATGTCCGAGTGTGCTCATAATAGATGTCGATAAAAACTGTAATCACTTTGTGGTAGTGGGCTATATGGATTTATAAATCAGGCAAATAAATAGGCGACTGACTGTATTTGACACGTAAATCAAGAAGGTATATAATACTGATTAAGTAGGCAGATAGTAAAAATAGAAGAGGTGTTTGATGAGCTGGGTAGTATCTCAATAGATTAAGTTAATAGTGTAAACAGAATCTATAAAATAAAAGGGCAGATGTCCCTTTATTTGTGATGGATTGGTTTACAAATCTATGAAGATACAAAACCGCAAAGAAAACACACAAAATGTGAATACAAATTGTGTTTAGTTGAGCTGCGTAGAGTATACGCAGTTTTTTTGACGTCTCAAAACGTCCTAAACGCTCTATCTGCCTATAGGCTCTGTATCTTTATGATAGATGGAATTGTAATGATAAAAATCAGTAAGAAAAGGAGCTATTACAACCATGAATACTCAAACTTTAGAAAAGTTGCAATACAATGAGTTGAAAAATAATGTAAGAGAGTACTGCGTAAGCAGTTTAGGAAAAAAACTAATCAATCAAATGATGCCAAGCGCTCATAAGACAGTTGTTGAAAAGAGGCTTAAGGAAACGGCCGAAGGCAGGGCGCTAATTGACTATTCAGGTACTATTCCCCTACAAGGGATTATGAATATAGAAGATATTATAGAGCGGGCAGAAAAGGGAGTTATACTTGAAGCAGAGTTCTTAGGCTATGCAGGAGCGTTTTTGAGAGGATGCAGTAAAATCAAAACTTATATGAAAGACAAGATTTTTGATGCGCCTACACTTCAAAGCTATAGTCTAGGTATAGAGGAATTGAAAGTGTTAGAAGAAGAGATAGAGAGGGCTATTCGTAATAATAGGGTAGATGATCAGGCAAGCAGTGAACTCAAAAAAATACGCCGACATATTGCTTTGACAGAAGACAAAATACAAGACAAGTTAGATAAATTTCTGAAGAACAGTCAAAACAAGCACTATATTCAAGAGTTTTTCATCAGTAAAAGGCAGGATAGACTGACTATACCTATTAAAGCAGCCTATAAAAATCAAGTGGCAGGTACAGTGGTGGAGGTTTCTTCCAAGGGGACCACAGTTTTTATGGAGCCGCATACAGTTAGCAAGCATACTCAGGAGCTTTTGACTTTAAAATCAGAAGAAGCAATAGAAGAATACAAAGTACTGACTTATTTAACAGGTTTTATATTGGAGAATGGCACAGCTATCAGGAGAAATATTGAGATTATGGGTGCGTACGATATGATTTTTGCCAAGGCCAAATATAGCAAGGCTGTAGATGGCATACTGCCTAGAGTTAATGACTATGGCAAAATAATAGTCAGAGGAGGCAGACATCCCTTGCTTAAAGGCACAGTGGTCCCTCTGGATTTTATGATAGGTAAAGACTTTAGGTCACTTATTATTACAGGACCCAATGCAGGGGGGAAAACGATTGTGCTCAAAACCATAGGGCTCTTGACATTAGCCATGCAGTCAGGTCTCCATGTACCTGTAGAAGAAGGCACAGAACTCTCGGTGTTTGAACGGGTTTTTGTGGATATTGGAGATGATCAGAGTTTAGAAAATGCCTTAAGTACCTTTTCATCTCATGTCAAAAACTTGGCAGCTGTTATTAATCAAACCAATAAATCCACCTTACTTTTGTTTGATGAGATAGGCAGTGGTACGGAGCCAAATGAAGGAGCGGCTTTAGCCATAGCCATCTTAGAAGAGGTGTATCAAAAAGGGGCTATTACTTTAGCAACCACCCATTATGGGGAGATCAAAAATTTTTCAGCCAGTCATCCGGACTTTGAAAACGCTGCCATGCAGTTTGACAGCGATACTTTAGAACCGCTTTATAAGCTCATCACAGGTAAAGCTGGGGAGAGTAATGCTCTCTGGATTTCAAAAAGAATGGGCATACAAGAAAATGTACTCAAGCGGGCCAAGGCGTATTTGTCAGACAAGGCGTACAATCTGGAATATGTGAATCAGGCAAAAGTCAGAGTGCCTCACTCTATAGACGCAGAGGCTGAAAGGCATCCAGAAAGTTTAGAGCGAGGGGATAAAGTTTATTTAACGGAGTATGGTGAAAGTGGTATTGTTTTTGAAGCAAAAGATAAGTTTAATAAGGTAAAAGTTTTTTATAACAAAACAGTGATAGAGGTCAATGAAAGACAACTTAAACTGGAAATAAAAGCGAAAGACCTTTATCCAGAGGAGTATGACCTTTCAGTGATTTTTACCAGCTATGGAGAAAGAAAATTAGAAAAGGATATACAGCGGGGCTCGAAGAAGGCCCTAAAGCGTATCAGAAAATATGGATTAGAGAAGGCGAGGAAATAAAACTATTTATACTCCTTAAAGGAGATTGTGTAAGCATATTCAGTAGCAGTTATTCCTGTGTATTTTTTAAAGAGTTTACTAAAATAATAGGGATTATCAATGCCCACTAAATAGGCGATATTGGAAAAGCTTAAGTGGCTAGAAGAAGCAATCAGTTCTTTGGCATGCTCAATCCGCGAACGATTAAGGTAATCTATTAGGGTAAAACCAGTGAGCGCACTAAATGTACGGTTTAAATAGTTATAGTTGACATCAAAGATATCGGTTAAAGTCTTACTTGTGATCTTTTGGGTGTAATGGGCATCAAGAAAGGTTTTAGCTTCCATAGCCCGACCTAAGGTTTTGGTTGGAGCTGGATTTTGACAGGATAATAAATAATCGGCATAGTCCCGAGCCATGTGTATCAGCATCTCTTTTATTTTAAGAGATGCTATTTTTCTATAGTTCTCGTATTTTTGATAAAAATTACTATTGGCTGCCTCTAGCAGGGAGAGTAAAATAGCGTAACACTGAGGTTCGTAACACTTGGGAAGATAGAGAGGCATTGTATCGGAGTTGGTATAGACAGCATCATCGTAAAGACTGCTTTGTTGTACATGCTGCCTAGAGATTTGGAGTATATCTTGTAATGTGGTATGGAAATCAGAAGGCAGCGGATGCAGACCTTCAAAACGAAAGTGAACAAAATAGTAATCACAGCAACTTGCCTTAAAGCCTGTGTGTTCCACAAAAGGATCCAGCAAAAATACATCCCCTTTTTTTAGCGTAAAATACTGATTGGCTTCTTTGATATAAAGGGTACCTGACAAAAGGACATATAAAATATACTCATCGGCAATACGGGAAAAATGGGTCCAAGGGCTATTGTAAGTCACATGTCCCATGTATCTTACAATGAGATTGGTATCTGCGTTGGCTTTATATAACTTCATATTGACCTCGTATAAGTAGAAATTTTATAAATAAAATAGAAATTGTTTATTTATTATTAGTATAGCGTATTTTACAATAAAAACAAGATTTTAAGATTGTTTTGAGACAGGTAAAGAAGAAAATTGTTTTTAAAAGGGTAGATTTTATATAAGGAAATGAGGGGGTAAAATATGGAACGCAAGTGGTGGAAAGAAGGCGTAGTGTATCAGATTTATCCAAGGAGCTTTTATGATACAAATGGTGATGGAATAGGGGACTTAAAAGGTATTACTGCTAAGATACCCTATCTTAAGGAACTGGGAATTACGATTATTTGGCTAAATCCTATCTATGCATCGCCAAATGATGACAATGGTTATGATATCAGTAACTACCAAGCTATTTTACAAGAATTTGGCACCATGGAAGACTTTGAAGAATTGTTATCTAAACTACATAAAGCAGGCATCAAGCTGATTATGGATTTGGTGGTGAATCATTCTTCAGATGAGCATCCTTGGTTTTTAGAGTCAAAAAGCAGTGAGGACTCTCCCTATAGGGAGTATTATATATGGAAAAAGTCTAATCAAGACGGCGGAGAGCCAAATAACTGGCGGTCTTTTTTTAGCGGCAGTGCATGGCAATTAGATGAAACAACAGGGGAATATTATTTACATCTTTTTTCAAAAAAGCAGCCTGATTTAAATTGGGAAAATGAAAAGCTTAGGCATGAAATCTATCAGATGATGCAGTGGTGGTTTGAGAAAGGGATAGATGGTTTTCGAATGGATGTAATCAATCTGATTTCTAAAGTTGAAGGATTGCCAAGTGCAGGAAAAGATAAGGTGGGCTTCGATGGCTTGGCATGGGGAGGGGAGTATTTTGTGACAGGACCAAGAACTCACGAATATTTGCAGGAGATGCATCGTGAGGTACTCTCAAAATATGATGCTATGACGGTAGGAGAAACCTGTGATGTGACGCCAGAAGATGGGGTATTATTTACAGGAAAAGATAGAGATGAGCTGAATATGATTTTTCAGTTTGAGCATGTAAACCTTGGGCAAGGCAAAGAAGGAAAGTGGACCCCCAAGCCTTGGAAGCTGACAGAACTCAAAGAGATTATGGATAAGTGGCAGACAAAGCTTCATGGGAAGGGCTGGAACAGCTTATATTTTAACAATCATGATCAGCCAAGACAGGTCTCAAAGTTCGGAGATGACAAGGTATACCGCAAAGAATCAGCCAAAATGCTGGCGACTTATCTTCACACCCTTGAAGGGACACCCTACATCTACCAAGGAGAAGAGATAGGTATGACCAACGTCTATTTTGAGGAATTGAAGCACTACAAAGATTTAGAGATTTTAAACAAGTGGGAGGAAATCAAACAGACAGGTTCGTTAACAGAAAAGGAATTGTTAGAAGGAGTCCATGTCAATGGAAGAGATAATGCCAGAACGCCTATGCAATGGAACGCCAATCGCCATGCTGGCTTTACCACAGGAGAGCCATGGCTTGGGGTCAATCCAAATTATGCTGTAATCAATGTGGAAGAGGCTTTAAAAGATAAGGACTCAGTCTTTCACTATTACAAAAAATTACTGGAACTACGTAAAAAACACTTGATTATGGCCTATGGCCAATATGAACTCTTATTAAAAGAGGATGAACAGCTCTATGTTTATACCAAAACCCTTGAGGAGGAAAGATGGCTTGTGCTTCTGAATTTCTCAAATCAAAAAGTTTTATTTGAGAGGCCTAGGCAGCTGCAGCTGATGAGACAGGAGCTTATTTTATCCAATTATAAAGTAGATGAAAAAGAGGTTTTAGAAAAAAATATCCTAAAACCCTATGAGGCTAGGATTTATAGGATATAGGTAAAGGTTTAAGGAATTAAGGGGATTTAGCTTTATGTACTTCTTTTTGAGCCACCTTAGCAGTTGTTGGAACGCAAGAAACCCCGGCTATGCCTATAACTGGATTGAAGTTTTTCTTGTTTGCAAAATAAACAATATAACCACCTAGAATACCGCCGATACCAGAGATGAGCAATGAAAGCATGCCTAATACCAGAAGTGTTAAAACTTTAGGATTTAGAATAGTACTTGCTTCACAAAGAACACCTAACATAAGCCCTAAAAAGAAAGTTCCTGTATACAAAAATCCATGTTCAATAAGTTTAGCATATTTATCTAAGCCAGATTCTCTTACAGCAATGCCTATAAAGAAACTTAAAAAGAGAGGGGCTGCGACCGGGAACAAGAAGCATAAAAGGGTATTGGCAATAACTGCAAAGATAAGTTTCTCTCTTGAAGATATGTTGTGGAACTTACTGGTTTTTACAGCAGCAGCTCTTGCATAAAGTACCATTGGTCCATCGGCTCCGCCTATTAAAGACACAGCAGCAGCTTCACCGTAGTTGAGGCCCATAGCCGTTGCGATTGGAAAGGTTAAAACTGTTCCAAGTTCTGCAAACATGGCAATCAGCATACTTGTAAAAGGGTATCTAAGTAAAAAACCAATATCCGTGATCACGCCTATTCCCATAAAAACAATACAGGCTATTAAACCATTACTAAACATAAAGGTATAAATAGGCTGGAGAAAATCTATTTGAAGTATGTTCATGAGCGCATCAGTATCACTTAGCATAGGGTCTATAAAGATAGTGCCTGTAGTACTAGAAGTTAAGAAAAGAACCCCTGCATTGACAGCTGACATACCAAAGCCCATAGGAATCATAATAAGGGGTTCCAGTGTGCCCTTGGTGCCAAGATAGACTAGAAATATGCCTAATACAACAAGTACAATTCTAAAAATAGCAATTTTAGGTTCTTGTACAAATAAAGTAGAAATGCCTTGAAAAATATCCAGTATATTCATATTTTTTCCTCATTCTTTATATCAGTTTAGTGTGTTTCATTTTGGTCTTTGGCTGGTTCGTTAGAAAATTTTCTAATTGCAAATAACATTACTTTAATGAGTACAGCCATGCCAAGGGATATGATAAAACCTAGAGCAAAAACTTGAAGTGGTATTAAAAATGAATAAGACATAGTAGCCCTCCTTAGCTGAGTTCGTTGCGAATGTTTTTAACATAGATATAAGTTATGGCGATAAAGCCACAAATACTAAGTGATAATTGAAGCATTGAAAAATGTGTAGTCATAAACAGTTCCTCCTAAATTGATAAATTTTAAACGATTTATTAAGTCTCTTTTATTATAGGAAGAAGTTTTATATAATGCTAATATATAATACGAAAGATAAGTATATATATTATATATACTTATCTTTCAAAAAATGATGGATTATTTGAGGGACAGATGTGATAAGATATCCTAGAAAAGACATTTAAAAGGGGCGAAAGCAGTGGAACTGCACTATCTGAAATTATTTAACAGTGTTGCCATGTATCAAAGTTATACGAAAGCTTCAGAGTTATTACATATTAGCCAGCCGGCATTATCTATTCAAATTAAAAAACTAGAGGAAGAGCTCAATCTTAGGCTTTTTGATAAAGTAGGTAATAAAGTGGTATTAAATGAAAATGGTCAGATTCTCTTTACTTATACACAAAAGATATTGGGATTAGTAGAGGAAGCAGAAGGGATACTAGTCAATAAAAGGGCATATATAGGGGGGAGTATCAGCATAGGAGGAAGTAATACGCCGGGAGCCTACATATTGCCTCATATTATTGGAGTGTTTAAAAAGGAATATCCTTATGTGAAAATTAATTTACATATAGCCAGTACCGATGAAATTGCCAGACTGATAGAGGAAGGCGCATTGGATTTTGCTGTTAATGGGGGAGATATCAACTACAATAGCTGTGTTTATGCGGAAAAACTGATGGAGGACAGGCTGATTATTGCTGCTTCTACAGAGTGTACTTATGCAAAAAAGAAGTATGTTGATATTTTGGAGCTTCAGTCTATGCAGTTTATTGTACATGAAAACAATTCGCAGCTGTATCGTATGGTCAAAGCTTTTATAGATGAATTCAAACTTTCTACAAAAAAGATTACGATGAATCTTGGACATATAGATGCTATTAAACAAGCAGTCATAGCTAATCTTGGAATATCCCTTATTCCTTTGTCCGCCATTGCACTGGAGCTCAATATCGGCCTTATAAAAGAAATAAGACTAAAGGACAAAAAACTAGCTTATCCCTATAGTCTTATTTATAATAAAAACAAATATTTATCACCAGCTGCCTTAGAGCTTATCAAACTTGTAAAAAATAAAATGAAAACAGAGGAATAACCAAAGGAAGGGCTAGGCTTAATTAAATACGTTCACAAGTAGCCGGTCAAACTCGTCCAAGGAGACTTCAAGGCCGTTTTTTTCCATATAAACCACCTGAAATGAGCTGGTATAAGCGTCTACCACAAACTGCAATAACAAAGGAGTCTTTTTGCCATTGTGAAGATAGGTTCCTGTAAATTCAACAACGTCTTCTTCTTGGTCAGAGCGAAAATAGGACCAATTAGGTGTTTCAAAAAATAGGTCAAAAGCTTGGCCTATTTTTTGACTCGGAAAATCAATAAAAACAGATTTTTTAATAATAGCAATGAGTTCTTCGGAAGGCTCAGATAGTGTAACAGCAGTAACGACGGGACTAAAACTGGATTCCTTACTATTTTTGACAGCAGTGACTTTATAATATCTTCTGGTTTCAGCAGATAAATTATAGTTGCTCATACTATAGTCATCTTCCCAAAAAAACTGCAACTTGCGATTTTGGCTGTCCAAAAAGGGCAGGAATTTTCCAGTAGGACTGTCACTGAAATAAACATAATAGTAATCTACAGCTTGATTGTAGTCCCACTGCAGGGCAATCTCGCTAGGTGACAGGGGAAAGGCCACTACATTTTTGGGAGCATCCGGCTGATAGACGGTTTGATTAAGCTCGGTCAGCGTCATAGGGGGTGTGATAGGCAGTGTCTTAACAGCATTAATAGGAATGCAGAAACCAAGGTTTTCTCCTTGCAAGATAGCCGTCGAAGCAACACCAATGACTTCACCGTACATATTAAACAGGGGACTGCCGCTGCTGCCAACACTTATTGGGGCTGTAATCTGTATAAGTCCTTTTTGTTTTAAAGAACTAATAATACCTGTAGATAAAGTATTGCGGAGTCCCATGGGGTTACCCATTACAACGATACTGTCACCCAATTGGACGCTATTGGAGTCTCCAAGCTTGCAAAAAGGGAAGGAGTCCTGAGAGTTAATTTTCAAAGTGGCCAAGTCATTCATAACGTCATATCCAATAATAGAGATGTCAGTATAGATTTTATCCTTGCCCAAGGAGATGCTTAGTTTTTTTGCATTGGCAATAACATGATAGTTTGTCACCAACTGCCCGTCTGATGAAATGAAAAAACCACTTCCAAAAGACTGATCGCCGTCTACCATCTCATTTTCGATAAAAGCAATAGTGTTTTCCAGTTGACCTATTTGTTGGATAGAGAGTTCTTTGGGCAGGGCGGATTTTGGGGGTTGTGCTATAGAGGGAATCGGAGGAGTTTTAGCTGACTGGATAAAAACAGCTTGTTTGTCTGAATCCCATTCAACAGCTGCACCAAGGCTCTCACTTATAAAGCGGAGGGGAATATAAGCTGTTCCATTAATAAGTTGAGGCGCAAGGAGTAGGCTCTTGGTCTGTGTATCAATAAAAGCCGTGTTCTGGCCGATTCCTAAAATCATCGTAGTAGAACCTTTTTTGGCAATGATGGTTTGAGTTTCAGCAGACCAGCCCACCTCTGCACCCAATGCTTCAAAAAGTATGCGCATGGGCACCAAAATAATACCTTGCTGAGAAACAGGAGGAGTAGGGCTACTAAGAAG
>JAQSYC010000043.1 GCA_029256345.1 Clostridia bacterium
ATTGTTTAAAACATTCTAAAGATATGGAATCATACCATACAATGTATAAAAAATTAAGCTAAATCACGTTTGATCGCTTCTTTTTCCCCTCCACTCAGATAATTTGATGAGTTTGGGCTGGAAATAGTTTGACATTCAGCTAATTTCATCTCGGCCATTCCTTCAATTTTGATACGTTCTCTTTCAGGAAGTTTCCTAAGCAGTTTAATAAAATGAATTTCCTCAGGGCTTACTTCAAAGGTATTTAAAGTGGTGCTTTTATCAGAATCATCTTTGCCGGTCAATATCCAGTCAATTGACACATTGAAAAAATTGCTTAAGGCAATAAGTATAGCAGCTCCTGGAATTCTCTCATTAGATTCAAACCGTCCGAGATTGTGTATAGACAGGGCGTCCATCAGTTCAGCTCTACTGAGCCCCTTGCTTTCTCTTAAAGTTTTAATCCGTTCACCTAATGTAGTATAAGGCATAGGTATCCTCCTTAAGTTTATATTTTGCCATTTTTCAATATTAATTGACAATAAAATGCTTGACAACGTGTCAATTGACATTTATCATGGAATTACGATATGATAACCTACCAAAATAGTAACATAATATGTCGGATATTTAAATATATTCCAGCTTATATCAGAAAGATAGAGTAGGGTACAAAAAAGTGGAGGTGCAAGAAAACCTACAGAGAAGTTGTATAAAATCATATAACCAATTGATAATACTGAATTTAAGTAGATAAGGAGGTTGTATATGAATAGGGAAAAAGATCCGAAAGTACTTTTTGGAATTGAAATAAGGAAAAAACTTCTTGAGTTAGGAATGAGCCAAAAGGAGTTAGCGAATCAAATAGGAGCAAGTGAAAACTACATATGGCATATAACCCATGGCAGAAGGAAAGGGACCAAATACATCAGTCAAATTACTGAGATATTAAAGTTAGATGATTTTTAAGACAAAAGATGCCTATGCAATTTATAAAGGTATAGATGGGGGAGATAAGATGGATTTTCTTAATAAATTTAAAATAGGTGCAAAGCTTATAATACTTATAACGTTTATGCTAGTAGGTATTTTTGTTGTTGGCGGAGTAGGGACTTATTACAATAATAAAGCCAGTCAGTCTTTAACGGATATTTATATGGAGAGCCTCATTCCAGTGCAGCTGCTTAATGATACAAGGGTACAATCAAGAGGAAATTACGCCAGTATGCTGAAGCTGTTGTTAGTTAACAGTAATTCAGAGGAAGAGAAAATTCTTGAGGAAATAAAATCCAGACAAACCCTCATACAAAGCAACTTAGCAGATTTTGAACACACATCTTTAGATCAATATGAGCAAATGAACTACGATACATTAGAAGATAAAATCGCTGAGTGGGACAAGTATTTACAACAACTGATTAACTTAGTCACAGAGGGTAAAAAAGAAGAAGCTTTAAAGGTTTACATGGCCTCAGGAGAACAGGTCTTTGAAAATATGCAGTCTACCATAAGAGATTTATCAGTCTACAACGCAGAAGATGCGGCAAATGACTATAGTGACAGTAAAAAAGATACAGAAACAGCAATGATTCTTTTAATCATCATTGCTCTTGTAGTCAGTACAGTCGCAGTTATCTTATCCTTATTTATTGCAAGATCTATTACAAGCCCTATAAAGAAGCTTATTGGTTTTATAAACAATATTTCTAATCTTAACCTGGTCCATGATGCAGCTTTTGAAGATTTAAAAAAACATAAGGATGAAGTAGGTACTATTATAAATGCTACCGGAGAGATGAGAGCGGTTCTAAGGAGTATCGTAGAACAAATTATCAACATATCGAATAGTCTTGCGGCAAATTCAGAGGAATTAACAGCCTCTACCGATGAGAATACAAAGACAGTTAATCAAGTGGTAATGGCGATTAATGAGATTGCAGGAGGAAACAGTGCCCAGGCGGAAATGGTCAACAAGGTAAGCGCAACAATACTTCATATTGGGGAGAGTATAGAGGAGGTTAATAAGACGACGAACCAAAGTGCAGATAATGCAGCCCAATCTTTAGAGATTATTTCAAAGGGAGAGCGGGCAATAGATAGAGTTGCTGAAGGGATGCGGGACAATATTAAGGTGTCCGCAGAGGTAAGTCATTCTATTAGTGAACTCAGCGAATCTATAGGGAAAGTAGGAAATATCACACAGGTCATAGACTCTATAGCAACGCAGACCAATCTGCTAGCCTTAAATGCAGCCATAGAAGCGGCAAGAGCTGGAGAGGCAGGAAAAGGTTTTTCGGTTGTTGCTGAAGAGATAAGAAAGCTGGCGGAAGGTTCAGCAGCGGCAGCAAAAGAAATAACAAATATTATAAAAGACACTGTAGGGAAAAATGCAGCAGCAGCTGAAAACATAGAAAAGGCCAAAAAAATAACAAGTGAACAGGAAAAGGCAGTAGATGTTACCAGAGAAGCTTTCGAAGACATTAAAGTGTCGGCCAAAGATATTGCACAGCGGACAAAAAATGCCGCAGATATGTTGAGTAAAATAGATGCTGCTTCTAGAGAAATTTCACACCAGACACAGGACATGGCAGCTATAGCAGAGGAATCAGCTGCTAGTTCTGAGGAGATATCTGCTTCAAGTGAAGAGCAGCTTACATCTATAGAGATGATAGCAAAAGCAGCCGGGCACCTATCAGAGATGGCAATGGAACTCAATGATGAAATCAGTAAATTTACGATATAAGAGGTGACGAATGATTAAATTCTTAAGGGAGGGTTTAAAATGACAAATCTATACATTAATGAACCAATGCTTGACATGTTTATATTTGAAACCTCTCAGCTAATTGGTCAGCTTGAAAAATCCATATTAAGTAGTGAAAAGTCAAATTGCTATACGCTAGAAGGGATTAATGAAATATTCCGTATTATGCATACCATAAAGGGCTCAGCAGCGATGATGATGTTTAATGATATAGCTACCCTTGCTCATTCTACAGAAGATTTATTTTATTTTCTTAGGGAAAAAAGGCCGAAAATTATGGACTGCTCGATACTCTCAGACTTGGTTCTAGACGGAGTAGACTTTATAAAAATGGAAGTTGAAAAAATCAAAAAAGGTGAGGCTGCTGATGGCGTGGCTGAAGATTTAATAAAAAAGATGAAAGATTTTTTATCTGTTATCAAGCAGCATAATAGTACAGAGGTCTGCATAGACAAAAATGTATTTCAAGCAATCGTATACTTTGAACTCGGTTGTGAGATGGAGAATATACGGGCCTACACACTAATTAGAAATTTAAGTGCTCTAACGCATGAGGTTTTTTATGAGCCAGAAAATATACTTGAAGATGATGACAGTATAGAATATATCAGACAAGATGGGTTCAAAATAATATTCCGAACGGAATATTCCTATGAGAAGATACATGAGTTTTTTGAACAGACGATCTTCCTTAGAGAATTGCAGCTTATACAACTAGAGGGCAATGACAAAGAACAACAATTCTTTAATAGTGAGCAAGGACAACCCCAAAATGCCTTTATTGAAACAGGAGATATCTATAAAGAAGTTATACCAAAAGAGGAAACAGTACATAGATTAGGGGAAGAGTATACGCCAAGGGAAGCGCAGTCAGCTATTGTACAGCAAAGTATCATCAGTGTCAGTGTGCCTAAGCTGGACAAACTCATGGACTTAGTTGGAGAAATGGTGATTGCAGAGGCTATGGTGATACAAAATCCTGATTTGAAAGGATTGGAACTGGATAATTTTCAGAAGGCTGCAAGGCAACTTAGTAAAATAACTGGAGAAATGCAGGATATGGTTATGTCCATACGTATGGTTCCTTTGTCAGCTACCTTTCACAAAATGCACCGTATAGTGCGGGATATGTGTAAAAAGTTGGGTAAAGAGGTAAATCTTGAAATCATGGGTGAAGAAACCGAAGTGGACAAAAATATTATTGAGCATATTTCAGATCCACTGATGCACCTGGTACGAAATGCCCTTGATCATGGGATTGAATTCTCAGAAGACAGACTGGCAAAGGGAAAGAGTCAGGCAGGAACCATCACCTTGGAAGCAAAAAATGCAGGAAGTGACGTACTTGTTATTTTAAAGGATGATGGAAAGGGATTAAGTAAGGAAAAGATTTTAAAGAAGGCAAAAGAAAATAGCCTCCTACATAAGCCAGAAACGGAAATGTCAGATAAAGAAATCTTTAATCTCATATTTCTCCCAGGATTTTCAACAAAAGAGAATATTACTGAATTCTCAGGTCGCGGAGTAGGTATGGATGTAGTCACTAAGAATATTGAAATGGTTGGGGGAGCTGTCTCAGTGGACAGTATGCCAGATAGCGGCACAACAATCACGTTAAAGATCCCTTTGACACTCGCCATTATTGACGGAATGAATATAAAAGTAGGAGATGCCAGGTATACCATACCTACAGTGTCCATCAAAGAATCTTTTAGACCTAAAGAGGATGATATCATTACGGACCCAGAGGGTAATGAAATGATTATGGTAAGGGGGCAGTGTTACCCTGTACTGCGTATTCACGAACACTTCAAAGTTGAGACCAGTAGTACTCAAATTTGTGAGGGAATCATTATCATGGCGCAGCAGGAGGATAAAACCCTTTGTATCTTTGCAGATGAGCTTTTGGGTCAGCAACAAGTGGTGGTCAAGGGGTTGCCTGAGTATATTAAAAAAATAAAAAAAATAAAAGGTCTTGCTGGCTGTACCCTATTAGGAGATGGAAGTATTAGTTTGATTTTAGATATAGCAGGTATGATAGGTCTATAAAAGATCATTGTTTAGAGAAAGAGCATATAGAATCTGAAATCAAATGATAGGATTCAGCCTCTTAACATAGATAAACAGATGAGTGGGAGGAGATAAGGATATGGCAGAGTCAGTAGAAAATAGTATGGATATGGAGGAGGACACCCAAACCGGTAGGTTTTTGACCTTTTCATTAGGTAAAGAGAGCTATGGTATAGAGATTAAGTATGTTACGGAGATTATTGGAATTCAGGCAATTACTGAGATACCGGAACTTCCTGAATATGTGAAGGGGATTATCAACTTAAGAGGTAAGATTATCCCTGTCATGGATGTTAGACTGCGTTTTAAAAAGCAAGCTAGAGCGTATAATGACAGAACTTGTATTGTTGTCATAGATATTAAAGAGATTTCCATAGGGCTGATAGTAGATACGGTTTCAGAGGTACTTACAATTCCAGAAGAAGGAATCGTGGAGCCACCTAAAATGAATAAGGGCTTTAATAATAGATATATCAAAAACATTGGGAAGTCAGGAAATGATGTGAAACTGCTGCTTGATTGTGAGAAGCTGCTTACAGAAGACGAAATGGAGAACTTGACTGAGGTCATATAAATACTCAAGTAAAATTAATTTTTAAAGGGGAGATTAAAGATGAAATGGTTTTATAATTTAAAGATTGCCGCAAAGCTCATATTAGGTTTTATTACGGTGGCTATAATTGCAGGAATAGTAGGTATTATAGGCATTATAAACATACAAAATATCAATGCATTAGATACACAAATGTACGAAAATCACACAGCAACTTTGCCTGATTTAGCAAATGTAGCCAGAAACTATCAAAGACAACGGGTAGACCTAAGAGAGTTGTATATAGAAAAGGATATTACCAGCAAACAAGAGATTCTAAATCGCTTTAAGGAGCTTGAAGCAAGCGTTTCAGAAAGTATGACGAAGTTTGAAGCAGGAATCATTGGCGATGATGTACGCATGAATTTTGAGGCACTAGAACAAGGAATAAAGGACTTTACTGTATTTCGTGATGAGGTAATCAATGCCATCCAGTCCAATCAAATGGATATAGCCTATAATCTTCTAGTTAGCAGCAGGGCTGCACAAATAACAGATGAGGTACAGAAACGGACAGATGAGTTGATGAGATTAAAAACAGATACAGCAAGACAGGCCTCGGAGTCAAATGATGCAGCAGCGGGAGTAGCGACATTGACTATGGTTATAGTAGTTACGGCAGGTGTACTCATTGCCATTACACTAGGCCTATTGATATCCCGTATTATTAGTAACCCTATCAAAAAGATGGCAGAGGCGGCAGATAAACTGGCCGTAGGGGATGTAGATGTTAATGTTCAGGCAGATACCAAAGACGAGATTGGAAGCCTCGCAGAATCCTTTAGCAAGATGATTGCAAATATCAGAGGACAGGCAATGGCAGCTGAGAGAATAGCTGCTGGAGACCTGACAATAGAAGTTGCAGTTAAATCAGAAAATGACCTTTTAGGCAAAAAACTCGCCGAAATGGTGAAGAGAAATAATGAAGTGCTGACGAATATTGCCTCGGCTTCAGAGCAGGTAGCCGCAGGCTCAAAGCAGGTATCAGACTCAAGCATTGCCTTATCACAGGGAGCCACGGAGCAGGCTACTTCCGTTGAAGAACTGACCGCTTCGCTAGAAGAAATCTCTTCACAAACAGACTTAAATGCTCAAAATGCTAATCAGGCCAATGAACTAGCTGAGACGGCCAAATCCAATGCTGTGCAAGGCAATACTCAGATGAAAGAAATGCTGCAAGCCATGGAAGCCATTAATGAGTCATCCGCTAATATCTCAAAGATCATTAAGGTTATTGATGAAATTGCATTTCAGACTAACATTCTTGCATTAAATGCAGCAGTTGAGGCTGCAAGAGCAGGACAACATGGCAAAGGCTTTGCGGTAGTGGCGGAAGAAGTTAGAAACCTAGCTGCCCGTTCAGCTAATGCAGCCAAAGAGACAACAGATATGATTGAAGGCTCTATTAAAAAGGTTGAGGGCGGCACTAAAATTGCCAGAGAGACAGCAGATGCCCTTAGTAAAATCGTAGGCGGAGTTGAAAAGGTAGCAAACCTTGTAAATGACATTGCCATTGCCTCCAATGAACAGGCCTCAGGTATTGGGCAGATTAATCAAGGGATTATGCAGGTATCACAAGTTATTCAGACCAACTCAGCCACCTCAGAAGAAAGCGCAGCAGCAAGTGAAGAACTTTCTAGTCAAGCAGGGCTTTTAAAAGAAATGGTGAGTAAGTTCAAGCTCAAACAAAATGTTAGAGCCTATAGCAGCCTTGACGAGCTCAATCCAGAGGTATTAAGAATGCTTGAAAATATGTCAGAAAACAAAAAAATAAAATCAAATTTTAATGAGGACACGTACAACGAAACAGCATCTGGAAGAAATAAAATAATTTTAAGTGATAATGAATTTGGAAAATATTAGACAGCCAGAGCAATAATACATAGGGATGAGTATATAGAGAGTTAAAGCGGGGTGAGCCAGGGGCTTCTCCGCTTTTAAAAAGGCAGGTGCAATTTGTGTTTACAATTACAGATAAAGAGTTTGGGCAGTTGGCAGCTTATATCAAAGATAACTATGGCATTCATCTAAAGGAAGAAAAGAGAGCCTTGGTAACAGGCAGGCTCTATAATGTACTTTTAGAAAATAATTTAAAAGACTTTACAGAGTATTATAAATATGTGATAACAGATAAAACCGGACAGGCAGCAGTCACATTAATTAATAAAATGACAACCAATCATACGTTTTTTATGAGAGAGGCAGAACATTTTTTTTATTTTAGAGACAAGGTGCTCCCAAGTCTTACGGTTATGGCACAAAATAAAGATCTTAGGATATGGAGTGCAGGATGCTCTTCAGGGGAAGAGCCCTATACTCTGGCCATGATTATGGATGAATTTTTTGGAAAAGAAAAAATGTATTGGGACACAAAGGTACTAGCAACGGATATATCAAGCAGAATGCTGGAAAGAGCTCAGAAGGGCATCTATAAAAGTGAAGACATTTCCCCGCTTCCGGCTCAATGGAAGCTTAATTATTTAAAAAAGCTGGATAATGAAAAATCTGTCTTTGTGGATAAAATGAAGAACGAAATTATATATAGAAAATTTAATCTGATGGATGAGGTATTTCCTTTCAAAAAGAAATTTCATGTGATATTCTGTAGAAATGTTATGATTTATTTTGATGAGGTGACAAAACGTAAGCTGGTCAATAAGTTTTATAATGCAATGGAGTATGGGGGTTATTTATTTATCGGACACTCAGAGTCCTTGAACCGTGAAGAAACAAAATTTAAATATATTATGCCAGCAGTATACAGAAAAGAATAAAGAGGTGGAGCAGTGCAGTTTGGAAAAAGAATAAGGGTATTAGTAGTTGATGACAGTCTTCTATTCAGGGAAGTACTAGCAAGAGGCATCTCCTCTGATTCTCAGATAGAGGTAGTTGCGACTGCCAAAGATCCTTTTGATGCAAGGGATAAAATCATAAGCTATGAGCCAGATGTTATGACCTGTGATATAGAAATGCCCAAAATGAATGGTATTGAGTTTATCCAAAGACTCATGCCACAGTATCCTTTGCCGGTGATTGTGGTAAGCACCATAAGTCATGCAGTATTTGACGCCATCAGAGCAGGTGCAGTTGACTTTGTGGTAAAACCGGATGTGAATGCAGTAAACAGTGTTGAAAAGTTTATAGCTGAGATGATTATGAAAATAAAGATTGCGTCAGCCGCTAAAGTCATTCATTCAAGATCGCCAGATGTTTCACATGTAGTAAATACCTATATTAAGGTTCAAAGTGAGCATAATATCATAGCTATTGGTGCTTCTACAGGAGGCACAGAGGCTATTTATAATGTACTTAAATATTTACCTGAGCATGTACCAGGTATTGTAGTCGTCCAGCATATACCCATAGGTTTTTCAAGAATGTTTGCTGAAAGGATGAATACTTCAACCAGACTTCAAGTTAAAGAAGCCGAGACGGGTGATTATGTTGAAAAAGGCCGGGTGCTGATAGCACCAGGAGACCAACATATGAAGATAAAAAGAGTAGGTGACAGATATAGGGTTGAGTGTTATAAAGATGATAAAGTCAATGGGCACTGTCCTTCGGTAGATGTACTTTTTGAATCAGTTGCAAAAGAAGCAGGCAAAAAAGCTATTGGGGTGATTCTCACAGGCATGGGTTATGATGGGGCAAAGGGACTACTTATGATGAAAGAAAAGGGAGCAAGAACACTCGGGCAGGATGAAAAATCCTCTGTAGTGTATGGAATGCCTAAGGTAGCCTTTAATATCGGTGCAGTGGAGAAGCAGGTATCATTAGAACATATGGCACAGATGATTTATGCCCTATTAAAATAAGCATTTCACTAACATAAACATAGTACTATCAAAAACTCGGCTGAGCGGCCGAGTTTTTTGCGTGGAATAGAAAAAAATAAATAGTTTAAGAGCCACCAACATGCGTTTTAAGGAACTATTAAGGTTGGTAGTGTACAGTAAAAGTATGATGGCCAGAAATAGGGTTAGCGGTAAGTATTTAAGATCAAAGGAGACAACCACATGCTTTTTTCTAGTATAGTATTTTTATTTATATTTTTGCCAGGGGTATTAGTTATTTATTATAAGGTAATCAAACAAAGAAGCAGCAGAAACCATTTTTTGCTTTTAGTGAGCTTATTTTTTTATGCATGGGGAGAGCCGGTATATATGTTTTTAATGTTAGGTTCTATCATGGGGAACTTTTTATTTGGAATACTTATAGATCGGTATAGGGGACAAAAGATAAAGGCGAAAATGAGTTTGACCGGGATGCTGGTTTTTAATTTAGGGCTGCTTATAGGGTTTAAATACTTAAATTTTATAGCAGATAATGTGAATAAGGTAGGAAGTCTACAGCTGGACATAGGAGTGGTTACACTGCCCTTAGGTATTTCGTTTTTTACCTTTCA
>JAQSYC010000330.1 GCA_029256345.1 Clostridia bacterium
AAAGGATAATAACCTGTGATAATATAAGTTTATGGAGTAAAAGATTGAGTACAGAAAAAGGAGCAAATACATTGGATAAAATATATATATACTGTGATGGAGGCTGCAGAGGCAACGGCAAAGAGAATAATGTAGGGGGCTGGGGAGTTTATCTCAGCTATAAAAATACTACAAAGGAATTATATGGCGGGACGAAGAATACAACCAATAATATTATGGAGCTTACGTCTTGTATAGAAGGGCTGAGAGCAATAACTAAAAAGGATATTCCAGTAGAAGTGGTGATGGACAGTGCCTATGTTGTTAAGGGGATTACAGAGTGGGTGCATAACTGGATTAAAAAAGGATGGATGACTTCTCAAAAAAAACCTGTAGAAAACAAAGAACTATGGGAAACCTTATATAAGCTGAGAAAGGAATTTAGCAATATTACCTTTATACAGGTTAAAGGGCATGCATCCAATGCGGGAAATAATAAAGCAGATGAACTGGCGAATAGAGCGATGGATGAGTTGTAACAATTTCATAAAATATTCTAGAATTAACTTGCAAAATGACGAATTTAGGAGTAAAATTATGAATTGTGAGCAATAAGTTAATATTATGACAATAAATGACTTAAAACTACGGCAATTTAATAATATCAAGGCAAACTTATCGAAAGGTAAGGACGCAAAGCCAAGGGCCTAAATCGTAGAAACAGATACGGCAGCCGGTTGCAGTTCATTTTTAAGACCTTCTTATGTCCAAAATAACTGGAGATAAGAAGGCTTTTTATTTTTGACATAAGAATGAACACATAACAAGAGACTAATCTCGTAGACAGTAGAGCATTATAAAATAAAAGGAGCATAAACAAGGAATGAAAAGTATCAAAACAAAGCTTATTATTTATTTTTCTATTTTAATTTTATTTACGCACGTTTTACACAAAGCAGAGTTGAAGAACAAAAACAAGTATTAACAATGCTTGCAGGAACCTATACTATTCAAGGTATGCATTGGGAGCAGCAACAGCCGGAGCTGCAGAGGCAAGTAGAAGCTACCAACTTTTTGGCATTAGGTATCGTTTATCCTGATGGAACAGCGTACTACAATGATGGAAAGACAGCATCGTTAGGAGACAGGGAATATATAAAAAAAGCTTTAGCGGGGGAGACAAATACCTCTGACGTTATAATCAGTTCAGTCACTAATGAATTGGTTTTGATGTATGCTGCGCCCATCAAAAAGGATGGAAAAGTGGTAGGCGTTTTGATAGGCCGTAGGGATGGAAATGCTTTAAGTGAAATTTCGGACAGCACTGGATATGGAGAAGAAGGCTACGGGTATATCATTAATATGAACGGGACTGTAGTAGGGCATCCAGACAGGGAAAAGGTACTTTCACAATTTAACCCCATTAATGAAGTGCAAAATGATGCAAGGTTAGAACCACTAGCAAAAACTTTTAGCCAAATGATTAAGGACAAAAAGGGATTAAGTAGTTACCTTTATGAGGATAAAAACATATATGCGGGATATTATCCGATTGAGGGAACAAATTGGATTTTTATTATTACAGCTAATGAGAAAGAAGTACTCAAAAGCATTCCGCCATTCACAACAAGTATGCTAGTCATGGCGTGTATTATTTTGATAGTGAGTATAGTTATTACTTATTTAATTGGGAAGGCCATCGTAGAACCTATTATTAAAATCATAAAACATTCTGAGAAAATAGCTAGTTTAAATATCTCGGAAGAGGTACCTAAAGCACTATTTAACAAAAAAGATGAGATTGGAATACTTGCAAAAGCACTACAAAGTATGACAGACAATCTCAAGAATATTGTCAAAGAGATCAGCCGTTCTTCAGAGCAGGTAGCAGCAGCTTCCGAGGAGCTGACAGCGACGACAGGGCAGTCAGCCACAGCCGCAGAAGAAGTATCAAAAACAATGGAAAGTATTGCTAAGAGGTCTTTGAACCAGGCACAAAACACAGAAATAGGTTCAGAGCAGGCTTTTGCGTTAGGTACCATTATTGAAAAAGATAGACTGCACATGGAAGAGCTTAATGAAACAACCCAAGAAGTTGGTAAAGTTGTTGAGGAGGGCCTAAAGGAGGTACAAAACTTAGTACACATTGCAGAGCAAAGCAAGCAGGCAACAGAGAAAGTTGAGATGGAAATTATTAATACCAATAAAAGTGCAAGTAAAATCGGAACGGCAAGCAACGTGATAGCAGCGATAGCGGCGCAGACAAATCTGTTAGCGCTTAATGCAGCTATTGAAGCTGCAAGAGCTGGGGAAGCAGGTCGTGGATTTGCAGTGGTAGCAGATGAGATCAGAAAGCTTGCTGAACAGTCTAATCAGTCTACAAGCACCATTAATGAAATGGTTGAGGAGCTCCAAAATAATTCGAATACAGCCGTTCAGATTATGGAAAGTGTAGCAAGTATTTTGAAAGAACAGGAACAGAGTGTGGCAGTAAGCAAAGATAAATACTTAATGATTGCCAGTGCCATAGCAGAGGCGGAAAAAGCTGTAGGGCAACTGAATGGTTCAAGTGAAGAAATGGGAAAAATGAAAGAGGATATCGTTATCAGTATGGAAAACTTATCAGATGCAGCCAAGGAAAATGCTATGTCAACCCAAGAGGCATCAGCTTCTATGGAGGAGCAGGCAGCGTCTATAGAAGAAATGTCAGCTGCCAGTGAGTCACTATCAGAACTGGCACAAAACTTACAGGACATTATTGGTAAGTTTAAACTATCATAAAGCTGGTAATAACTTATAAAAATTTTTTAGGGGAATAGCT
>JAQSYC010000044.1 GCA_029256345.1 Clostridia bacterium
AGAAGTTATTAACCTTTATCAAAAAACAAAAGGATTGGTTTTGGTAACTGGGCCGGCGGGTAGCGGTAAGTCTACAACACTTTCCTGTATCATAGATAAAATCAATAGAACACGCAGTGCTCATATTATTACATTAGAAGATCCTATCGAATTTATACATAAGCATAACAAAAGCATTGTGAGCCAAAGGGAAATTACAACAGATACCAGAAGTTATGTTCAAGGGCTAAGAGCGGCACTTAGGGAGTCGCCAGATGTTATTTTGCTTGGAGAAATGAGGGATTTTGAGACGATGAACATTGCAATGACGGCGGCTGAAACGGGGCAGTTAGTATTTGCAACCCTTCATACTCTTGGGGCGGCCAATACCATAGATCGCATTATTGATGTCTTTCCGCCAGCTCAGCAGCAACAAATACGTATTCAGCTTTCTATGGTATTGCAAGCAGTGATTTCGCAGCAGCTTATTCCAACGTTGCAAAATGAACTTACCCCAGCCTTTGAAGTGATGTTTGCCAATAGTGCCATTCGTAACATGATCAGAGAATCAAAGGTACATCAAATTGATTCTGTTATTTATGCCTCGAGGGATGAGGGAATGAAGCATATGGATACCAGTATTTTGAAACTGTATCAAAGGGGTATAATCTCATCAGACCATGCTAGATTTTATAGTACTCATTATGAAGCAATGATTAAAAAACTAGGTGTATAAAAATATAAAAGAAGTTTATAACACATATTTAAAAACAGCCCAGTAGTGGCAGGCACTTCCTAACATGACGAAGATATGGAACAGTTCGTGAAACCCAAAGTTTGATGAGATATTAGGCTTTTTGAGGCCATAGATGATACCGCCTACTGTGTACATAATACCTCCTAAGACTAAGAAAGAAAATCCACCAAGAGACAGAGATTTGTATAAGGGTTGCAGTGCAAATAAGGCGATCCACCCCATACCGATGTAGAAAAATGTAGAAAGCCATCTGGGCATATTGATCCAAAACATTTTAAGGATAATACCTACAAGAGCTAACCCCCAAACGATACAAATGATACTCCATTTCCAAACGCCTGTCAAAGAAAGCAGACAGAAAGGTGTATAGGAACCTGCTATCAAGATAAAAATCATGGAATGATCCAGTTTTTTAAGTCTCAAAAGTTTGGCATCTGTAGTATTGACTAAATGATAGATGCCGCTGGTTGTATAAAGTAAAACAAGGCTGATTCCAAATACAAGGATAGAAATGATTGAAGCTGGGTTAAAAGGGGTAGAATTGTTTCTAGGGACAAGCAGAAATAATGTACCGGCCAGGGAAAGTACTGCCCCTATTAAATGCGTAAGTGCATTGATAGGTTCTCTGATATAACGTTTCATAATATTCATCTCCTAACGATAATAAGTAGTTATTGATACTACTTGTTGATATATACATAATATAACATATCGTAAACATATAAGTCAATATAGTTAACGGAATATTTCTGCTTGATTTTTAAAAATGCCTTGTGTATGATAAATAGAGGAAGATAGGAGGCTGTATGTGTATATGGAAGAGAGAGATTTGAGCAAACTGATACAAGAATTAGAATTAGGTGAGAGCATAGAACTAAGCGGCATTCCGAATATTGACTTGTATATGGACCAGGTTATTACACTTTTTGAGGATAGACTTACCCATACTAAAAGAAATAAACAAGATAAACTATTGACCAAGACGATGATTAATAATTATACTAAAGATAAACTGCTTATGCCAGCCATAAAGAAAAAATATACTAAGGAACATATTATCCTTATGATCCTTCTATATGAACTTAAACATATTTTGACTATCGGGGACATCAAAGACTTATTTGGGATGATTATTAAAAATGACCAAGTGGATTCCAAAAAACTTAACAGTATTTATCAGGTCTATTTAAACTGCAAAGTAAAAGCGATAGAAAGCTTCAAAGTTTCCGTGAATGTAGTAGAAAAAGCACTGGATGAAGAAATTCAAAAAATAGGCCTAACCCAAGACTCGGATACAGAGAGTATGCTTTTAGCTATTATGCTTACCGAAAAGGCTACTTACTATAAACGATTAGCAGAAAAAATAATCGACGATCAAATAAGAAAGGGATAAGTTGAAAACCATATTGAACAAATATTAACGATAAATTGAAAATTAATCGTTAATATTTTAACTATAAAATACTTGATAATTCATCTTTTTGTATAACAGGTCTTTTGTGAAAACCCTAAAGATGCCCCAAAAAATGTGTTTATAAACTTTTAATAGAGTGATAGAAAGGTTATGCTTGTTAGGCCTCGAATGAAATTGATGTAAGTACACACTAATATGTGTGCTTACATCAATTCTATTTGGGGCTTTTTTAGAAAAATTAAATTGAAAAAAAATTAACAAAAATATTGCAAAGTTAACGCGTTGGTGCTAAGATAAGGTTGTATTAAGTTAATTAATTAACAAACTGTTAAGTTTATATTAAATTTGACATAAAGTCAAGTAACATAAGGAGGAATGAAAGATGGCAAGATTTACACTTCCAAGGGATATTTATTTTGGTCCTGATGCAATAGGGGAACTTAAAAATCTCAAAGGCTATAAAAAGGCGATTATTGTAACTGGTGGAACTTCAATGAAAAAAGGTGGATTTCTTCAGAAAGTAGAAGAAGTGCTTAAAGAAACTGGTCTTGAAATACAGCTTTTTGAGGGAGTAGAGCCAGACCCATCTATTGAAACAGTATTTCGTGGGGCAAGTGCTATGCAAGAATTTGAGCCAGATGTTATTGTTTCTATTGGCGGGGGATCACCTATCGATGCTGCAAAAGCAATGTGGGTTTTTTATGAATATCCAGATCTTACTTTTGATGATATTAAAGATCCGTTTACAATGCCAAAATTAAGAAAGAAAGCTATATTTGTTGCCATTCCATCTACAAGTGGTACAGCAACAGAAGTAACGGCGTTTTCTGTTATTACAGATTACTCAACAAATATAAAATATCCTCTTGCAGACTTTGAAATCACACCAGATATTGCAATTTTGGATACAAGTATTCCGCTTACTATGCCTAAAGTGTTAACAGCTCACACAGGTATGGATGCACTGACACATGCGATTGAAGCTTATGTAGCTACAGCAAGATCTGAGTTTTCAGACCCACTTGCACTTAAAGCTATTTCAGATATCTATGATTCACTCATTGACTCCTACAATGGAGATGTGGAGGCAAGAAGTAAAATGCATATTGCACAATGTCTTGCAGGTATGGCTTTTTCAAATGCTTTACTAGGTATTGTACATAGTCTTGCACATAAGACCGGTGCTGAATACGAAGTTACCCATGGTTGTTGTAATGCTATCTTGCTGCCTTATGTTATTCAATACAACTCTAAGGTATGTATGAGCAGATTTGCAGATATTGCAAAGGCAATAGGTCTTCCAGGATCCACAGATAAACAATTAACCAATTCTCTTGTTGATGCAATTAAAGAACTAAATAAAAAGCTTGACATTGCTCAAACTTACAAAGATAATGGTGTTAGTGAAGATAAGTTTAAAGCGACAGTTGATTTTATAGCTGAAAATGCTGTAGGGGATCCTTGTACAGGCTCTAATCCAAGACCAACTGATTTTGAAAATATGAAAAAGGTTTTAACTTGCGCTTATTATGGCATAGACGTAACGTTTTAATTTTAAGCTATTACCTCATATGCATAACTAAAAAAAGCCACGATATACTCGGGGCTTTTTTAATTAATTAAAATTTAATTATATAGAAGAAGGTGTGCTCATGTATAAAATCATTACAAAAAAAGTTCTTAATCCAACGGTTACTTTGATGGATATAGAGGCGCCGCTTATTGCTAAAAAGGCAGAGCCAGGTCAGTTTATTATTTTAAGAGTAAATGATGAAGGTGAAAGGATTCCGCTCACTATTGCTGATTATGATAGAGTGAAGGGAACAGTTACTATTATATTTCAGATTGTAGGTAAAACAACAAAGCTTTTAAACACGCTTAATGAAGGGGAGTTTATCAACGATTTCGTAGGTCCTTTAGGTGTGGCATCTCATATAGAGGGACTTAAAAAAGTTGCTATTGTAGGGGGCGGCGTAGGCTGTGCCATTGCCTATCCTATTGCAAAAAAACTCCACAATAATGGGGCGGCAGTAGATGTTATTACTGGTTTTAGAAGTAAAGATCTAGTGATTTTAGAAGATGAATTTAAGGCAGCAAGCAGCAATCTGATGATAATGACTGATGATGGATCCTATGGCAATAAGGGACTCGTTACAACGGCTCTGCAGGAACTGATAGAATCAGGTAACAAATATGATGAAGTCATTACAATTGGACCGCTTATTATGATGAAGTTTGTAGCTCAGCTGACGAAAAAATATGGCATCAAAACCACTGTAAGTATGAATCCTATCATGATTGATGGAACGGGAATGTGTGGGGGATGTCGTTTAAGTGTCGGCGGAGAAACAAAGTTTGCCTGTGTGGATGGCCCGGATTTTGATGGACATCTTGTGGATTTTGAGGAAGCCTTGTCAAGGTCTAGCACATATAGAAGCTTCGAAAAGAAAGCCTTAGAGCATCAATGTCACTTAATGGAGGTAGAATAAGATGGCTAATATGTCACTCAAAAAAATAGAAATGCCTATACAAGATCCAGAGGTTAGAAATCATAATTTCAGTGAGGTTTCACTTGGGTACACGGCGGAAATGGCTGTGGAAGAAGCTGATAGGTGTCTAAACTGTAAACATAAACCTTGTATTGCAGGATGTCCTGTATGTGTGGATATTCCTGGCTTTATTGAAAAAACAAAAGAAGGTGACTTTGCTGAGGCTTATCGCATTATCAAAGAGACAAGTGCACTGCCAGCTGTCTGTGGCAGGGTATGTCCACAGGAGAGTCAATGTGAAGCAAAATGTGTAAGGGGCAAAAAAGGAGAGGCTGTTGCAATTGGCAGGCTTGAACGTTTTGTAGCGGATTATTGCATGCAGGAAAATAGTGATGAAGTGCCCAATGTCAAAACAAATGGACACAAGGTTGCAGTGATTGGAGCTGGACCTGCTGGGCTTACTTGTGCAGGGGATTTGGCTAAAAAAGGTTATAAGGTAACAGTATTTGAAGCACTTCATGTTGCTGGAGGTGTGCTTGTATATGGTATCCCTGAGTTCAGATTGCCTAAAAGCATTGTTCAAAAAGAAATTGATACTTTAAAAAGTATGGGTGTAGAAATACTTACTAATATGGTAATAGGGAAAGTTTTATCTATAGATGAATTATTTGAACAAGGGTTTGAAGGAGTCTTCATCGGGTCAGGAGCAGGGCTTCCGAGCTTTATGAATATACCGGGAGAAAACTTAAAAGGTGTCTATTCAGCGAATGAATTTTTAACAAGAGTTAATTTAATGAAGGCTTATAAAGAGGGCTCAGATACCCCTGTTAAAGACTGTGAGAGCGTGGCTGTATTTGGAGGCGGAAACGTGGCGATGGATGCTGCGAGATGTGCAAAAAGGCTGGGAGCAAAGAATGTCTACATAGTTTACAGACGTTCTGATGAAGAGATGCCTGCTAGAAGAGAAGAGATTGAGCATGCTGCAGAAGAAGGGATTATCTTTAAATTACTTACAAATCCTGTGCAGATTATTGGTTCAGAAGACGGTTGGGTACAAGGAGTAGAATGTGTTACGATGGAACTAGGGGAGGCAGATGCTTCAGGAAGAAGACGCCCAAGTGTTATCGAAGGCTCCAATTTTGTACTGGATATAGACTGTGCTATTATGGCAATCGGAACAAGTCCCAATCCGCTGATTAGAAGTACAACTAAAGGCCTAGAGACTAATAAATGGGGCTGTATTGTAGCAGAAGAAGATACAGGACTTACCACTAGAGAGGGTGTTTATGCAGGTGGAGATGCTGTAACAGGTGCTGCAACAGTTATATTAGCCATGGGAGCAGGGAAAAAAGCTGCTGAAGCCATCGATCAAGCTATAAAAAACAAGTAATTAGTGGGACATTAAGGGATCAAGAGGTATCATGGCCAATAGGGGCGTGAGCCTCTTTTTATTTTCATTGTAATAAATACTTATGGTATACTATAAAGAGTACAGCTATTAGCGTTAAGAAGCTAGATTTATGTAGGTGTGAAGGCACAAGGAGGAATGGGTATGTCAAAAGAAAGCATTTATAAGCGCTATGTCATAGGGGCAGAGCCAGAGAGCAAATTAGATGAGAAGTCTTATTTCTTAGTCTTTTATGGAGATAAAGTTTTATTGGATGGTAGCAGTGAAAGGGCTCAGTTGCCTTATGTAATGGATCTGGAGGTATTAAAGGTTCAGCCAATAAGAATAATCTATCTGGGTACATTTGAAAAGAGTCCTTGCTATGTGGCGGAAATAGAGGAGGTTTTGAACTTGCCAGATCAGATGCAGTTTTATGATTTAAGATCGTTGTATGATGAGACAGACCATGATTTATTTCTCTTAGCGGGTAAGGCTATGCAACTTATTAATTGGGATAAAACCCATCAATTTTGTGGTAGATGTGGTACGAGAACAAATACCATGAAAAAAGAAATGGCCAAGATATGCCCGGAATGTGGTTTGGTCAGCTATACTAGGATTTCGCCAGCTATCATAGTAGGTATTTCTAAAGGCAGTCAAATACTTTTGGCTCATGCAGGGAATTTTAAGGGAAAAATGTATAGTGTACTGGCGGGGTTTGCAGAGGCGGGTGAAAATCTTGAGGAAACTGTAAAAAGAGAGGTGATGGAAGAAGTCGGGATTACTATTAAAAATATAAAATATTTTGGAAGCCAGTCGTGGCCTTTTTCTAGTTCCATGATGATTGGTTTTACAGCTGAATATGAAAGTGGAGAAATAAAGGTAGATGGTAAAGAAATTGTCGATGCAGGATGGTTTGCCCCACAAAATCTGCCTGAACTGCCATCGGAGTATAGCATTGCAAGAGAAATAATAGATCATCATATCAAAAGAAATACACTTTGAGCTTAAATAGAAAGCAAAAAATACCAGAAGCATAGAGAACTGCTTCTGGTATTTTGTAGCTTTCATTAAAAAGTATTAAGCTTTTTGAGCTTCATCAACCACTTTTTGTAATGCCTCAAGTGCATCAGCTGGAAGTTTATCAAATCCACCTTTTTCAGTGTCACGGGATTTGATGAATTGCACTCTGTCGTTCATGCGGCCTTGTAATTGTTCAACATAGGCTTTATCTGTTAAGTCTGGAACAAATCCTTCAATTTCCATGATTTCGATATCTGAGAATGGTCCCCAAGGTTTGAAGTTTGTTTTGCCTTCAACGATAGCTTCAAGTGTGCCAAGTGTAATAGCTGGCGTTACTTTTTTGCCCATGAAGTCCCCTGTGTTAAGAATGTAGCAATCTACATTTCTTTCAGCAACTAAAGCTTTGAACTTGTTATAGTCATCAGCAAGAGGATATGTTCTAAATGGGTTTGCATAAGGTTCAACAACTAATGCATTTGGATCTACGCCAGGAGCAAGTCTCTCTGCACTTGTACGTTTTGTAGCCAGTGTAGCACCCATTACAGAAGCAAGTGCTGCGCCGCTTAATTTAACAACTGGTGGAAGTGTTGGGTCTTTCATTAACCAGAAAATAGCATTAACTGGCTCATCAAATTTATTCACGCGGTTTGGTGACCAAAGGATAGATTTAACAGCGCGCCCGTTACCATTACGAATATCTTCTGTAACAGGAACGATTTTACCGTCTTCATCTACTGTAGCACCACAGTTTTGCATTGTAACAAGGTATTTGTTATCTTCGCATGTAAGTGGATAATCTTGAGTTTTGTCGAAATAAGCTGGTTCAAGAGCTACTGAAGAACCATCCACTGTTGAGATAACAAAAGCATCATCATGAAGAACAGTGATATCATATTTGTCATTGTGACGGGCATGTGTAATAGTTGATTTTCCAGAACCTGAAAGCCCAAATACACCTGCAACGAAAGATTTTCCGCCTTCAAGGTTGTAACGTTTTTGTCCGCCGTGGCAAGAAGCATAACCGTGACGATTAGCTAACGCCCAAGCAAGTGTTAACGTGCCTTTTTTGTGTTCTCCAAAATATCTCATACCTAAGATAGCAGCGCAGTTGTGCTCTGGATCAAAGAATGTAAGACCCATTGGATGATCAGGATGTGACCAGCTTGGATCAGAGAAGATATAGATATCCCCTTCATTAGCAATTTCTTTTGAATCAGCATACATCTCTGCTACAGCTTCATTAAGTGCTTGGAAGTTTAATAACCAAGAATACATAATGTTTTCTTGCGTTTCAGGAATGCAAAGATGTGCTTTTACAGAAAAATCTTTATCAAGACCTACTATAGATTGAGCGTGATATAATTTTTTGCCGCGAGCTTGGTAAATAGCTTCGCAGATTTTTAATGCATATTCACCTTGGTTAATACCAGGTTCTCCCATGATTTTACGAGCAGCAGCAGCTCGGCCGCTTACAGCACCATCGTTAAAAAGAAGAATTTTAGAATCTTCATCAAGGCCTAAAATCTCTGGTTTATAAACAGGGATATCTGTTACTACTGTACCAGGAGAGTTTTTAGCTAATTTGTAAGCTTCTTTTAATGAAGTTACAGGTGTTACATTGTTGCCGTAAAAAGCTGTTTCGATAGTTGTGCGAATTTGGTTGAAGATTGGATTGCTTGCACCGATTTCGGTTCTAGCAAATTTTGCCTTTGTTGCCATGTGTAAATCCTCCTTGAATAGATAGTATTTAAATAATATATCATTATATACCACTAGGTGGTAGGTAATGGACTTGGTTAAAACGGATAAGTATGGGGAAATCGAAATTCTCCCCTAGCATAATTATCCATAATTTATCACTGAATGTCAAGAAAAAAACAATATATATTTGACAAATATATAAAAAAGTATTCGAATTATAGTATAATAACGCGAATATTTTTTTGGTACATTTTTTTAAGATACTGGTATAGTAATGCCCATAATATATGATAAAAATTTACTTTTTTAATAATTTGAGAAGGAGAAATGATACTCATAATGCATTACAAGAGAGAATATATTTAACAAGAGAGGAGATGAATAAATGCCTGAAAATAGGGAGTATAGAACACTGTTTAATGGGATAGAAATACCAGTGGAATTAGAGGATGGGTCTTATGTAGTACCTATTAATTTTGATAATGCAGCCACAACTCCTCCGCTCAAAAGAGTAGATGCGTTCATTTATGACAATATGCTGATGTATGGCTCGGTAGGGAGAGGTGGGCACAAGTCCTCTTACTGTACACAGGCCTACGAAATTTCAAGAGAAGAGGTCTTGAAATTTTTTAATCTGACAGATTGTGGAAAATACACGGTAATCTATGTTAAAAATACTACAGAGGGATTAAATCTGCTCTCTAGGGTTCTGTGCAGCAGTAGGATGGATAAGGTATTGGCAACGCGAATGGAACACCATGCAAATGACTTGCCTTGGAGAATGGCAGCACATATGTTTTATGCGGAAGTTGATATTGAAGGGAGAATAGATCTAAATGATGTAGAAGAAAGGCTGATACAGGCCCAAGGAACTATAAAATGTGTAACTGTTGCAGGGGCAGCCAATGTCACAGGTTATGTCAATCCCATACATGATATAGCAAGAGTAGTACATAGG
>JAQSYC010000045.1 GCA_029256345.1 Clostridia bacterium
ATGCAAGAAATTTGCAAGCGAATATGTAATGTTGAAAAATTTCAATCAGTACCCAAATCTTATGATTATTCAATTGATATGACCCATGCTTATGGCTTTCTTAACCCGACATTTCTACAAAAAATTAGTTTGTTAGGTAAGGACTACTTTGATATGCATGTGCAACTAATGAAAAAAACACTAAATGAAGACAAAGTAACTGCTCCCAATATGGATGTAATAAATACCCTTTCATCATTATATGTAAATGCGAACAATATATTTACAGAGTCATTTTAAAAATTTTAGGGCTCAATATTAATGACAGTTCTAATGAAAGTATTAACGTTAATAATGAAAGCATTAGGAACTAAAAACTTTATCATACTCAAAAGCCATTATCTACACGGTGTACACCTGATATAGGAATAAAAATCCAGGTATGTCTGTGTAGTCAGAATTATTCCCTGATGCCAAATCGATAAAAATTGTATAGGGGCAATATCTCGTGGAGTTATTTCATATATTTATAACATTTTCGCACATATCTATAACGTTCTGATCATGACTAATCATAATAATAATTTTGGTTTCTTTTATTTTGTTTAGATATTCAATTAGTCTTACTGTAGTATGTTGGTCAAGAGCTGATGTTGGCTCATCATAAATCATTACATCAGGGTCTTTTAACAACACCCTTGCTATAGCTATTTTTTGTTTCTCACCCCCTGAAATATTATTGTTTTTAGATGAAATCAACGTATTAATCCCGAATGGTTGTTTTGCAATAAATGACGATAAATCTAGCATTTCAAGTATAGCTTTTAATTTTGATTCATCGGGATTTTCTACATTAAGACAAATGTTATTATAAATTGTATCATGCAACAAGATGGGTTCCTGTTCAGCTATTCCTACTTTATTTTTACGTAAATACTTTACGTCGAGTTTAGAGACGGACAATCCATTGTATTTAATGCTTCCACCTTCCGGTTTATAAACACCTACTAAGATGTGTATAAACGTCGTTTTCCCGGATCCGTTTTTTCCGATTAAGGCATATATCATGCCTCGCTTAAAATTTAGAGTAAGATTATTTATAATCTTTTTATCGCCGAATGAGAAACAAATATTTTTAATATTTATTTCTGAAATGTTATCACTGATCATATGTTTCTCGTTCAAATCTATTTCCCATGACAAAATATCTTGTATGCGTTGATATGATACAAATGTGCTCTGATAAGTTTTGCCAAGACTGAAAAAGTAGCTAACTGATGCTATCAAACGGTTTGCAAATGATGAAAAGATTATAAAGCTACCGGCACTCATTTGTCCTTTCAAAATTAATATACCACTTGCTATGAATAAAAAAATTTGCATAACAACTACTGTTATTCCATCTAATGACGAAAAAATAAATGCTATGCGTTGGTATTTTAACATACTCTTTCGATATGTCTCAAAAACTTGTAAGAGGCGCCTTTTAAACAATTTTTCTACTGCATGAAGCTTTATGAATGATACCAAATGTATTTGTTCAAACATTCTAGCAAAATAATGGCTTTGTTGTTCCTTCATCTCGTATCCATACTTAAAAAGTGGTTTTTTGAAAACAATATAAAGTATAAAATATATCAAAAAAAATCCGCAAAGAGCAAAGGTAATCCACTTAGATATAGTTAGCATTAACACTACTGTTAAAACAATTGATAAGATGTTTACTATAATATTGGAGATTGTTGAAATCGTAAAATCTATAAGAGAAGCGGCATCTTGACTTATGCGTTGGTTTAGATAGGCCGCATCTATCATTTTAGACTGTAATAGTGATGCATTGTGGACTGTATCAATTATATCGCAACTCATTTCATATGCAGTATCAAAATTTAATTTTATGTTAGCCATTTTACTACAATACTGAAGAACCAAGTTACCAATGCTTAGTATAGCTATAAGTAAACAAAAGCCCATTAAATTATCACCATTATGTAAACCAGTTAAAAAGTCAAAAAATTTACCCGTATAATATGCTATAAGAATTATAATTGCCGAAATTGAGCAATTGCTTATAATATAAAGTGAAAATTTACCTTTTCGTGTAATAATATACTTTTTTGCAAATCTGAATATTATCAATGCTTTCCCCTCCGCCTATAGATAGCGGGAACTTTTTTAAGTTCAGTGTATATATACTCTTTGTCATTATCTGTAAGAGCAAAAATGTTTTTCGATAAAGTTTGCTTTAACTGTGCGTTATCGTAATCTTCAATATCAATCTCCCAAAATTCGTCACGCATTTGTTTTATAAATAATATATTTTCATTAATAATTATACTTGATGCCCTGTTTAAGTCTTCACAAAGTAACGGAAATGCAGAAATAAGTTCTGAACAGTTATTATATAATAAAAAACTGTCACGAACAGCATTTTTATTCGAGACAAATCTAAGCAAATTGTTATTTATTAAAAAAAGTTTGATTTCTGTTCTGTCATACTTTTCCATCAATGCACACTCAAATTTATATTTTTTGACAGCTTCCGAGATGGCATTTTTAAGTGATCTATAAATGTCTTCATCTGTTGGGATATAACCAAGTCTTTTTACAGAAAATACATCAATGTTAGGCTTCACTGCAAGAGCTTCTGAGATTGACGCATCATCACCGCAAACAAAAATAACGGGTACACACTTCTCGCGGAGCCACTTAATTAAAATTCCAACCTCTCCTATTTCAATGTCATTAACTGTTGCCTTTTCAACATCTGGTCGCCATGTATGCGGTAAAATACCATCCTTACCATTCATGCCGTGAAATCCTGTAAGCATTGCAAAATCGAAACCATCGCCAAAATCTATGTTCCATAGCTGTGAAACAATTATTACTTCAGGATAACTTAATCCCAAATTGAATCTGCTACGAATGATATTATCGCCCTTATCATGTGCATCGCATATTGTGATACTAGTCACCCCTAACTCCTTTAAAGCAGAGACAAAAAGCATAACTTCTATTGTAATGAGCTCATTATTTAACAACAGGTCTTTTAAATCCTTAACTCCGGTTATCCCTTCCATATCAGTAATTATTAGTGCCTTTATAGAGAATCACCTCTTTTCATTACTTCTTTTCTTGCTTCATAAACAATGGGCAAGGTGCTGTGCAATGCGTGAAGTGTAAAAGAACAATTCGGCAACGCTCTATTACAACCCCCATTAATGACTTCTAATGCACAACCTCCACCACACAAAAATGCATATTTACAGCTTGAGCACTTTTCAATATTTGAGATGTTACGATCAAATATTGAGTTCTCAAATAGTTGGTACATCGGATAATATGTTCCTATAGCTTTATCTTTTTGACCAACAGCTAATATACACGAGTAGATATATCCTTCAGGATCAAAAAATTTACAACTCTGATCTGCATCACAAGAGGAATACATTGGAGAAAATCTCTTACCAGTTGCAATATAATTTACAATTGGGAGCGACAATCCGAGCAACTCATTAATCATCGTTGGACGTAATTCGCCGTTATTAACTAACTCATTACTTAAGTCTTTTTTATATATATCATCTAAAAGTTCAGTTTTATGTTTGAATAATGGATAAAGCTCAAAGGAAAGATTATCTCTAAATGCTTGCCATTTATCTAAAAGCTCCATACGAAACTTTGAATAGATCGAATAGTCATTTTTGTCAACATTCATTCGGATTTTCATTAACATTCCAGCATTAAGATATAATTCAATCCCACGCATAATTTTATCATATGTCGGGGTCCCATTTATAGGTATTCTTTTTGTGTCATGTAATTCTTTAGGACCATCAATAGTTACTTGAAATGACACATGCTTTAAGGCTTTAAAAATATCGAAGTACTCCTCTAAATAATATCCATTTGTTATTACAGAATATGATACGCCTGCAAATTTTTCAATGATATACTTAATAATTCCCATATTCGGCATCAATAATGGCTCACCACCAAAAAAGTTTATATGCTTGATCCTGCCTCTTGCAATCGTAAAAACACGGTCAACCATATCCTTTTTCAAATACTTATTTTTAGATAAAATATTATTTTCCGCTTCATAGCAGTATGTACAAGCGAAGTTACAGTCATATGTAATAATAAAGCTCACAGTATCAAATGTTTTCTTTTTCTTTTCATGGTAATCATGTAGCTTTTTTACAAGGTCTTGGCGCTTCATTTTTTCAATATTAGCATCTTTAACTAAATATTCACGTAATAAGAGTTTTTCGTAAAGTATTTTTTCCTCATCCGTTTTCGGATCGATAGAATCTTCAGTTTCCCATATATGTATATTATTTAGTTCCATGCTACTAATTTCGTCAATGAGACCATTTAGAGCATTTATTAGTAATGTATTACCTGTCCTTAGCTTTACTTTAATCAAAGAATTGATTAGCTTCAAGATATTTCACTCCTTTCAGGAACTGTTACAACATTGGGAACGTTTGAATTTTTACTATTTTCCTTGTTTTGATCCTGATTCGTATCCCAAATTAAATCATTAATCGATTTATTTGCATTCTCGTTTTTTATCATACGCTTTCGCTCTACGCATATGTAAATAGTACACGCCTGTATTGCAAAGGCAACCCGTACATACTATACTTTCTGTATGCCTAATATAATCTGTAAGTCCTCATTAAAAACGTACCGCGATGGTATTGTTTTTAAAAGCATTTAATCAATTTCACCACTTTTAATGATGACGCTAATTGCCACTAGAGATTACAAGCAAGCTATATACGCATGATCTATAGGAGCACTACACGAAACGCCACCACTACACATGAGTAATATGACATTAGGCGTTACAACAACGGGAGAGTCTGAATTTTTATCATTTTGATCCTGATTCGGATCCCAAATTAAATCATTAATCGATTTCATTTACATCCTCCTTTCTATAAAAAACGCTTTCGCGGTACGTACAAATATATAGTACATAATCTAATGAGACTGTAGCCACTTAAATGCATACTCGAAGCTTTCAAGCGAAAAACCATGTCCTTCGTCATAGAGCATAAGTTCTACATTCTTATCATGATCTTTCAGCATATCAAACATAGTCTCAGCCTGTTCGACAGGTACACGCTCATCCGTCTTGGCATGGCATATCAACAAAGGTGTATCTATCAACTCCGGCCAATAGACAGCCGAACGTTTCTCATATTCCTCCGGTACTTGTTCTGGAGTACCGCCAACATATGCTCTCAGTATGTCCTTCATTGCCTGTTCACGCACATTATAGAGTTTCCCGAGATCGGATACACCACTCAAGATTACCGCTGCCGATATCCTGTCTCTACCCGCGAGATATTCCTCCTTGATAGCGCAATAGGTTTCAAGACCTCCTCGTGAAACACCAAGCATGTATATCTCTCCATTGCCGAAGGGCAACAATTCGGCTAAACCGATAAGACTTATTACATCCTGCACATCGGTGCCTCCATAATCCTCTTTACCCGTTCCACCGTCATTGCCTCTATACTGAGTGGCAATTGCAATATATCCCATATCTGCAAATAAACAAAGGAGATCTGGGGTAACCTCTCCTGAGTTGCCATGACCACCACGATTATACATTAGTATAGGGTAATTTTTCTCCAAATAGTCGGCTGGAGCGGATATATAACCAACCACCTCATAGTCACCACTTTTGTACATTATCTTGTAACTAAATTTATCATCAAGTGCTTCAGGTAAGCCTACATCTTTAGCATTGGTCCTATATACTTCATAGTAATATGGCGAAAGTTTTACCTCATTGATCGAAATAACCTGATCCAGTTTATCAATGTCCTCTAGTCGTTTTATATCGTTATTGTCTATAGCAACCGTTTCAACACTGTCCGAAGTAGGGGTAATGGTAACAGACGGCGCTTCTTTTGATTGAATATCGCTTAGGTCACTCCGGGTGCAACCCTCTATAGAAAATAACAATATGAATGATATCACAAAGGATATCGATCGAAATCTAATATTTGATCTCACAGTGTACACCACCCTCCTAATTCGTTAAAATAACATTTCTCCGAATCTGTTTAAAATACTCTCATCAGAAAATACTCCGCAAAATGGCTCGCTTATATCAAACCCCGACTCAAGTGCACTTACAACACAGCCTCCACGACAGATAGTTTTATAAAAACATCCAGTACACTTTGCCATCTTAAGTGTATTTCTTTCCGAAAGTCTGAAAATTTGATTTTCATCAATACATACATCCGGATAGTAGCTGCCTATTTTACAAGATTCAGGTGAAGAGTAACATAAGAATACATGTCCTGTTGGAGAAAAAACATACGATGCCTCACGTAAAATGCCACATCTGTATGCGTTTGGAATAAAGTTTCCATTCATGTAACGTTTGAATTCATATATGAATCTGGACAGTCCTGGTACAAGTCCTCCTATGCCAATATATTCGCTTCGTTTATCCATGCTCTTAAGATTTACAAATGCATCTATAATCTTATGGTTGTACTCGCTATTGATTTCATCAGCACCATGATATGCCTCTCTTTGAAACTTGACGCTCAGATTTTCGCGATTTGGCCAGCCTAGGCTTTCAAGTAGGTCAAAAAATGCTGGATACTCTTCAATCGCATCAATAAAAAACAATGAGGATATAGTTATATTAAATCCCCTATCCAACGCCACCTTTATGGCATTGACTGTTTTTTCATATGTGCTTTGAGACGCTTTGGTTTTTCTGTGTCGTTCATGTGTTTCTTTCGTTCCGTCAAGAGATATATGAAGTTCGACATTATAACCATTGAAATCATCAACAAAATCAAGCAAATTCACACCATTTGTTAAAATATTTACTTTTTCACTTTTCAGTTTGTCTAAAATATATTTTATAACAGATCTATTTTGGGGCAAACATGGCTCCCCACCTGTTATGGTTATTGAACCATACTTTTTTTCTCTCTGATAGTGAGAACACAAGACATCATAAAATAAATCTATATTATCTATATGTTTTTCTGTCATATGCCCAGTAATTTTTTTTATGTCATTTTGGTAGCAATATGTACATTGTAAATTACAGTCATACGACAAAACAATCGTTGGATTAATCAAAGGGTCTGAAGCATCTTTTTCTGGATCATATGGCATATCCTCAAATTGTCGCATTGATTCCAATATGTTGAAAAAATCAGTCTCCTGTGGTGAAAGTTGAGTATAATTTTTATCTGCAATACTTTTCAAAATATCAAGTTTGTCAGACGTAAGACGAACCATTCTGAAAGATGCAAGATTTGTTAGCAAGATACCTTGCTTGCATTCCATAACAAAATTGTTTTTAAACATCATATAGTTATCTATACCTCCAACATGTAGGGTCAGGCGAAAAGATGTCACCATTAACAGCATATTTCATGGCAGGACAACCTCTGCAATATTTTAATAGGCTACAATTATTACACTCTTCATATCTGCTAATATCTCTAATATCTTTGTGCAGTTGTGAATTGAAATATATATCAATCAGACTGCTTTCGGGAAATTTTCCTGATTTTATATCCAATCGCCTACATGCATAAACCGAACCATCAGCCAATACGGAAAACGCCTGTACGCCTGCCAGACAGCCTGTGCATACTGTACTTTCAGTATACCTAATAGGATCTGTAAGTCCCCTTTCATTCAGGAAGAGTTTCCATAAGTTATCTTTTTTGGCTACATTTATTCGCGGATTGTTAATCACTTCATATTTATAAATATCGTATAAAAGTTTTTTATAAATTTCCTTGTCTATAGGTTGAATATCATTATTAACCAAAGCATTACCTATGGGTATCATCCTATCAATACAAAAACTATCTATATAATCAAGGGTATTTATAAACTCAAAAAGTGGTAAAGCATCTTGATAATTACACTCATTTATAGTAAACATGACCATTGTTATAATACCTGCGTTGTGAAGACACTCAAGAGCTCGTAAAGCATCATTGAAACTTCCCTTTTTTCTAATATAATCATGTGTATTCTCTAATCCATCCAAACTTATTTGATAAGCACTTACCCCATAGCTTTTAAGACATTTGGCAACCTCAGTATCGATGTGAAAAGAATTTCCTAAGATACCTACGTAGATGTCATCTCTATATTTTCTGTGTATATAATCTAAAATATCCCAAAAATCAGAACTTAAAATTGGATCGCCACCACTTAGATATATATTACCTCTCGTCTTGAAGCCTTTGAATAGTTTATAAAATTCATCTACTAGAAGAAAAGATTCCTCGAGCGATAATTTATTATTCTTTTGTTCTAAATAATCATCAGATCCAAACATATAACAATGCTTACATCTCTGATCACATTCCGTAGTTATATGCCACTGCAGACTCATTTGTTCAATTTGATTAGAGTCTAAATATCCATAAAGTGCCCTGTTCATCAAATCAGCCACAATCAATACACCCCCACTTATTATATATTTTAATCAAAGAAAGATGAAACCTCTTTAATATTAGTAAAGTCCATAGATTCTAGCATTGAAAAATCAGCATGATTAGAGATTTTAACGTCATAATAAAATGACAGGTATTGCTTGGCCTTTTCATTGACAAACGGTTTAAATCCACATTTCAATAATATCATTAATCTATTCAAATCTGGCAAAGGCTCTATCTCGAAATCATATGTGTTTATGACCGCAGCACCTTTTGGAATAAATGTTTTCAAATCTGATAAATTGGTAATGTTTATAGAATGCACGTTGAAGTTACTGTTTAGTAATGACAAAAGGCGTTCTTTGCCCTCACCATACAATATTGCGTTTATTTTATAGTTTCGCAGGCTATCCGGTAAATTATAGAAATACTTGTTATTGAACCTCAGTTTACCAATTAAATATAATTCACTCATGTTTTTTGCATCAAAAACTTCTTCTTGAGGATTTACACTTGAAAAAGGTAAGCCTTCTTCGCAAGGCAATTTCTTATTTAAGTTTAGAAGTATGTCCTTTGTAAATTTGTTTGAAAGGATAAGGTCAAATTGATTAAGTGTAACTGAAAGTAAACTTTTAGTATAAGTTTCATTAAGTAATATAACGATATTATCATTATAAATACCCAGTATCATAGGAATTTTAAAACACGACTTGATTAACTGACCGACGGTAATGTATTCTATACTAGACACGTATATGTAATCGAAAGGCTCTGTTTCAATTATTTGAAATGCCAAACCAACCATATGACGTACTAAATCATCCTTCCTTTCACCAATGTATCTAACCTGAAGAGGATCTAAGAAATATATTTGCGCAAAAGGTTTTTGGTCAAAGTCATTATCGTCCAAAAAATCAGCTTCTTTCACTCTGCACCATGAATCACTTAGTAAAGTCACCTTGTGTCCATAAGAAGTTAGATGTGAAGCCAAGACATGGTTTCTAACAGAAAGTTGAGAAAACTTAGGAAAATATTCGCCAATAAATAAAATTTTACTCATATTATTTACACCTCATGTCACAACATTTTTTTATATCAATATGATAGTATAAAATTATTAAACAGAAATAATGTTTACATTATATTACATTTAATTGGATGACGTCAAGAAAATTTTAACATAATATGT
>JAQSYC010000331.1 GCA_029256345.1 Clostridia bacterium
AATATCGATAGAAAAAGAGCTGGATGTTTTGTTAAAAGCTTATGAAAAGATTTATAAACAATATAAAGATCAAATAGCCCTTATTATAACTGGAGATGGACCGGAGCTTGAAAGATATAAAAAACTTTTTCCGCCCCATACGATTTTTACAGGGTATAAAAAAGGAGAGGAACTAAGTTTGATTTATGCCTCCAGTGATTTATTTGTGTTTCCTTCCTCGACAGAAACCTTTGGAAATGTGGTACTTGAAGCCATGGCTTCGGGTCTTGCGGTGATTGCGCCAAACAAAGGAGGCGTCAAAGATATGATTAGCCATGAAAAAAATGGTTTATTTTTTGAAGCGGGAGATGCTACAGATTTTAGGGATAAGATAGCAAGGGTTTTGGAGGATGAGCATTTATACCAATCCATGAGGCAGCAGGCAAGGATAACGGCTTTAACCAGAGGGTGGGATAAAGTGCTAGGTCAGCTTATCACCATCTATAAGACAGCCAGTAACGCTGCACTTCATACTTATAAAAAAATTGGATAATTTATAAAATTGGCATACCTGTAAAGGTGTGTTTTTTTAGTTAAACTTTTAATAAAATGAATTATAGTTTATAATTAAAAGAAAAGGTATATAGAGGGAGAAGGAAATGGCAACGTTGTTTTTGAGTGTTATTTATATGGCTTTTATTAGTTTGGGACTTCCAGATTCTTTATTAGGGACGGCATGGCCAATCATGCAGATAGAATATGGGGCCTCTTTAGAGATGGCTGGATTTATTTCTATGACCATCTCAGCTTGTACGATTATTTCAAGTTTAATGAGTGGCAAAATCATTAAAAGGTTTGGTACAGGGAAAGTAACCCTCATAAGTTGTTTCATGACCGCAGGAGCACTTTTGGGCATTGCTCTCGCTCCCCATTTATTTTGGTTTTTCATTTTGGCCATTCCTTTAGGAGTTGGAGCTGGGGCTGTTGATTCTGGACTTAATAATTATGTTGCCTTGCATTATAAGGCGCATCATATGAGCTGGCTCCATTGCTTTTGGGGAGTGGGGGCGACTTGTGGACCTATTATTATGTCGTGGTACATGGTGAGAGGAGAATCTTGGCGAAATGGGTATATGACAGTCGCTATCATTCAATTTGTTTTAGTCATACTTCTTTTTATCACACTGCCTTTATGGGATAAAGTGGCACTGCAGTCTAAGCAACAGTCAGATGCTTTAGGTACAGATGATAAAGAGAGAGGGGGCTTGTCTGATCAGAAAAATCTATCTGAAGTACAGCCTATACATATAAAAGGTGTGAAGTTTGCTTTAATGGCATTTTTCTTTTACTGTGGCATTGAGGCTACAATGGGACTTTGGGGCAGCAGCTTTTTAGTCAATATAAAAGGATTAGATGCAGCTTTAGCTGCAAAATGGGTATCTTTCTATTATGGTGGCATTACAGTAGGAAGATTTATTACGGGATTTATCACCATGAAAATGAGTAATAAAATGCTCATCCGCATAGGTCAAAGCATGAGTTTAGGGGGTATCGTACTGCTTGTTTTGCCTCTACCTAATTTCTTTTCGCTTATAAGTTTTATTCTTATTGGTCTAGGGTGTGCGCCAGTTTTTCCATGTATGATCCATGAAACACCTATTAGGTTCGGCAAGGAGCATTCACAGACTATTATAGGTTACCAGATGGCTTGTGCTTATGTAGGTATAACTTTTTTACCGCCTCTTTTGGGCTGGCTTGCTGCTAGGACAACTATTGGTATATTACCTTTTTTAGGATTGATTTATATTCTGGGTATGCTGATTAGTTCAGAAAAAATAAATGAATTGATGAAAAAAAGGCAAGTTTAAAAATGTTGAAAAAGGGATATGTGCATGTTATACTAAAATAAATTAAATATAAGGGGAGCTTGTGCATGCAGGCTGAGAGGAAACAAATTGCAGTTTCGACCCATATACCTGATTTGGATAATGCCAACGTAGGGACCTTACATTGATAAAATGAATGGGATATACCTGTATTGGTGTATCCTATATTTTATTAAAAAGGGAGAGATATAAGTGAATAATCAAGTGAAAAAATTAAGTTTGGCGGGGGTTTTAATAGCACTTGCAGTAGTTTGTTCAGCGTTTTATATTCCGATTGGGATTGCTAAATGTTTTCCAATCCAGCATATGGTCAATGTGTTATCAGGAGTTCTGTTAGGTCCGTGGTATGCACTAGGTGTTGCTTTTTGTACGTCATTAATACGCGTTATTTTAGGAACTGGCAGTATATTGGCTTTTCCAGGCAGTATGTTTGGAGCAGTATTAAGCGGATTGTTTTACATAAAGACACGAAAACTCATGGCAGCTTTTGCAGGGGAGGTTTTTGGGACTGGTATTATTGGAGCTCTTGCATCGTATCCTATAGCGACTTTGGTTATGGCTAGAGAAGCAGCTTTGTTTGGTTTTGTCGTGCCATTTGGCATGAGTTCTTTGATGGGGGCAGCTTTTTCTTTAGTCCTTATCCATGTTATGGCAAGAACAAAAGTTATTGATAAAGTGGCCCAAGACCTAAAATAGAGATAGATACACTTCTAATAGGCTCAGCTTCCTACATATCATAAAGTATAGAGATATTTTAGAAAAATTTACATAAATCACTAGATATTCTATAATAAAAGAGTCAGAAGCTAGAGAGGATAGAGGATATGGTTGGAATAACTAAGTTATTATGTGGGACAGAGCATTTTGGAGATCAGCTGCGTTACATAGAGGCAGTTAAAGGTGAAAAGCGAGGGGTCAGTAAAGGACATGGCCCTGTAGTGGTATGGAACTGCACCAATACGTGTAATTTAAGATGCAGGCATTGTTATGCAGATTCGAAGCCCCAGGTATTTGATGGAGA
>JAQSYC010000046.1 GCA_029256345.1 Clostridia bacterium
CTTGCAACAAGTGGTGATAACCGTTTAGGTGGAGATGATTTTGACCAAAAAGTTATCAATTACTTAGTACAAGAGTTCAAAAAAATGGAAGGTAATGATTTATCAACTGATAAAGTTGCTATGCAACGCTTAAAAGAAGCGGCAGAAACAGCTAAAAAAGAGCTCTCTTCAAAAACAAGTACATCTATTTTGATTCCATTTATTTGTGAAGGGAAAAGTTTAGATATTACTTTAACCCGTGCAAAATTTGATGAGCTTACATCAGACCTAGTAGAACGTACATTAGGCCCGGTAAGACGTGCACTAGACGATGCTGGGCTTAATGCATCAGAACTTGATAAAATTCTGCTTGTGGGAGGTTCAACACGTATTCCAGCTGTGCAGGATGCTGTAAAACGTATAACAGGTAAAGAACCATTTAAAGGGATTAACCCTGACGAATGTGTAGCCATTGGTGCAGCTATCCAAGGTGGTAAACTTGCTGGAGACGCCGGGGCTGGAGATATCCTGCTTCTTGACGTAACACCTCTTTCATTAGGTATTGAAACGCTTGGAGGCGTGGCTACAGTTCTTATTCCAAGAAACACAACGATTCCTACCAAAAAAAGTCAGGTATTCTCAACAGCAGCAGATAACCAGCCAGCGGTAGATATTCATGTTGTTCAAGGTGAAAGACCAATGGCTCGAGATAATAAAACCCTTGGTAATTTCAAACTAGACGGGATCATGCCAGCTCCAAGAGGTGTGCCACAGGTTGAAGTAACTTTTGATATTGATGCTAATGGTATCGTTAAAGTATCAGCAAAAGATTTGGGAACAGGTAAAGAACAGCATATTACAATAACAGCCAGCACAAACTTAAGCGATGATGAGATTAATAAAGCTGTGCAAGAAGCCGAAAAATTTGCTGAAGAAGATAAAAAACGTAAAGAAACAATAGATTTGAAAAATGATGCAGACAGTATGGTATTCCAAACTGAAAAGTCATTAAAAGATATGGAAGATAAGCTAGATCCTGAGGATAAAGCAAAAATAGAAGAAAGCCTTAACAAATTAAAAGAACTTAATAATAAGTTTGCAGTAGAAACAATGAGCTCTGCTGAGGCAGAAGAACTAAAAGCTGCAAAAGAAGAACTTACCAACGTTTTCTACGCTGTATCAGAAAAACTTTATAGTCAGGCAGCTCCAAACATGGAGGGTGCTGACATGAATGGAGGAGCTGGTAAAGCTCAAAATGATGATGTGATAGACGCCGATTTTAAAGAAGAATAATAATGCAGAAAACGGTCAAAGAGCAGTACTCTTTGACTGTTTCTGTGTTAATCTCTTTGTAAAATACTTGGGAATGTAGTAAGATATAAAAATGAGATTTTAAAATATCTAATAGTGGTGGTGAAAAGTGTGGATAAAAGAGACTATTATGAGGTTCTGGGTGTAGCTAAAGGAGCTCAGGAGGCAGAAGTAAAAAAGGCCTACAGGAAGCTAGCTAAACAATATCACCCAGACGCTAACCCAGATAATAAAGAGGCAGAAGCAAAATTTAAAGAAGCATCAGAAGCCTATGAAGTATTAAGTGATGAACAAAAGAGAGCTGCTTACGATAGGTACGGACATAGTGCCTTTGACCAAAATGGCGGCGGCGGCGGTTTCTCGGGGGGATTCGATACAGATTTCGATATGAATGATATATTTGGAAGTGTATTTGGTGATATATTTGGTGGCGGTGGACGCAGAAGACCACAAGGGCCTATGCCAGGTGCTGACATCAGACAAACCATTCAAGTGACTTTTGAAGAAGCAGCTTTTGGGTGTGAGAAAGAACTTTCTGTCAATACGTCCGAAACCTGTAGTACTTGTCACGGCACCAAAGCAAAACCTGGTACAAGTGCGGCAACTTGTGGTAAGTGTGGAGGTACAGGACAGGTACGTGTTACCCAGAGAACGATTTTAGGAGCTATGCAAAGTGTTCAGACATGTGATGCTTGTCACGGTCAAGGGAAAATTATCAAAGAACCTTGTGTCAAATGCCATGGGCAAGGAAAAGTAAGGGCCAATAAAAAGGTAACGATAAGTATACCAGCAGGTATTGACCACGGCCAGACTTTGCGCGTTTCTGGAAAAGGAGAAGTAGGAGAAGTAGGTGCACCTAACGGTGATTTACTCGTTACAATCTCTATCAAGCCACATCAGGTATTAGAACGAAGAGATAATGATGTTTATATGCGTATGCCCATAAGCTTCATGCAGGCGGCATTGGGCGGGGAGCTTTCTATTCCGACATTAGATGGTAATGTCAAGTTTACAATACAAGCAGGGACACAGACCTCCACTACTTTTAGGCTTCAAGGCAAAGGTATTCCCAATATCCGTAACAAGAAGTACCGAGGGGATCAATATGTAGAAGTGTATATTGTGGTACCTAAAGAGCTTACCGAAAAGCAAAGAAATATCCTTAGGGAGTTTGAAGCTGAAACGGGGGACCAGACAGAAGAGTCTAAAAAGGGTTGGCAAAATATATTCAAGAAAAAATAAAATTATTTAGCGCAAAAACTTCCTTTTGGAGTCATTTTTCCCAAAGGAAGTTTTTGGCTAAATAATAGTTGTTATTTCTAAAATTTTGGGACACATTTTGTAAATCATGAACAGTTCTATAAAAACAATCACACTTGAATAAAAGACAACATTAATTTATAATTTAAATAGCTTAATACAATGGAGATGAAACAATGAATTGGTTAGAAGTATTGATTTATACATCCAAACAAGGCCTGGAGGTTATTACAGGTATTTTACTGCAATTAGGCGTTACCGGTTTTGTAATACAAGATCCTGATGATTTTAATGAATTTTTAAAAGAAGAAGGTACTTCATGGGATTATATGGATGAAGAGGTTGAAAAACTAAAAGATATTGAAACAAGCATAAAAGTTTATTTAGCTGACAATATGCAGGGAAATGAAACTTTAATAGAGTTTAAAAGTATAGTTGAACGTCTTAAAGCTTCAGATTTATTAGGTGAATATGGTAAGCTAACCATCGAACTTGGTAGTGTGAATGAAGAAGATTGGGCGAATAACTGGAAAAAATATTTTAAACCGTTTGAAGTAGGAGAAAAATTTGTTATTAAACCGACTTGGGAAACATACACGGTTCCCACAAATCGTATGATATTAGAGATAGATCCAAGCTCTAGTTTTGGTACAGGTCAGCACTATACTACTCAGCTTTGTATCGAACAATTAGAAAAATACATTACGCCTCAGTGTACGGTGCTCGATATGGGTTGTGGTAGTGGCATTCTTTCTATAGCGGCCGTTTTATTAGGGGCGAAAAAAGTCACAGCTGTTGATATTGATGAAAATTCAGTTCATATTGCAGAAACAAACTTTAAACAAAACGCAATAAGCGGAGAAGTCTTTAAAACCTATTGTGGTAACGTCATGGAAAATGATGCATTGGCTGGAGAGATTGGCATTCATAAATATGATGTTGTGGTGGCCAATATTGTGGCAGATGTTATTTTAATGATGAAAGACATTTTAAGTGAATACGTGAAGAATGATGGCATCTTGATTGCATCAGGAATCATAGGTGAAAGGGCAGATGAGGTAAGAACGGGGCTTGAAGAAAGCGGTTTTCTCATCCTTAATATAACAGAAAAAAATGACTGGGTGGCTATTGTAGCTCGTCTTAAACACTAAATTATTAAAAAGGAATGGACTATGGCAAAATTTTTTGTTGATCAATACGCTATTCAAGAAGAATATATATTAATCACTGGTACAGATTTTAATCACATCAAAAATGTCCTAAGACTACATGAAAACAAAGAAATTTTAATTAACGATAGACAAGGTAAGGATTACAAGTGTATAATAAATAAGATGGATTCACATACAATTTATGCTAAAATACTGGAAATTATACCGTGTGAGACAGAACCGTTAGTTCAGACAATTCTATTTCAATCTTTAATAAAAGGTGAAAAAATGGAGTTTGTTATTCAAAAAAGTATAGAAGTTGGAGTAACTCAAATTATTCCAATTATTACTGAAAGATGTATCGTTAAAATTGAATCTGATAAAAAAATGGAAAATAAATTAGATAGATGGCAAAAAATAGCTGAAAGTGCAGCAAAGCAAAGCAGGAGGGGGATTGTTCCCCAAATTGCTAAGCCTATTTTATTTAAAGAGGCTTTATTATTTGCAAAAAACAACTTGGAGACGGCCTGTATACCTTTTGAAAATGAACAATGTAATCATATTAAAACATTTTTACGAGCGGCTCATTATCAGTCAATCGGTATCTTTATTGGCCCAGAAGGTGGATTTACAGAAGAAGAAATTGTACTTGCAAAAAAAGAAAATGTTTTATCTATTACACTAGGCAAAAGAATTTTGAGGAGTGAAACCGCAGGACTGGTTGTTCTTGCGAATATTATGTATGAAATGGGTGATCTTTGACGATGAATGATGTAACCTTTCTAGTAGTAGATGATGCGATCTTTATGAGAACCGTACTAAAAAAAATGCTGACAGAAGCAGGTTTTAATGTAGTAGGTGAAGCAGGAAATGGTCTTCAAGCTATAGAAATGGCAGAAAAATTAAAACCAGATGTTGTTACATTGGATATCACTATGCCGGAGATGGATGGCATTGAAGCAATAGAAAAAATATTACAAGTGAGCCCTGATACAAAGATTATCATGTGCTCAGCAATGGGACAACATTCTAAAGTTGTAGAGGCTATTAAAAGAGGTGCTCGTGACTTTATAGTTAAGCCATTCGAAAAAACTCGTGTTTTACAAGCTATTTATAATGTCATGAATAGATAAAAAATGAGGGGAATATGCCCTCATTTTTTATGTGAATAATGGATGAAAGAGGACTAGCTTATGAAAGAGATTTATTTGGATTATGCTGCGACCACTAGGCCGCTTCAAGAAGTTGCTGAGGCCGTCGCAGTAAGTATGATAAATACATATGGGAATCCTTCTTCTTTGCATAAAAAAGGAGTTGAAGCAGAAACTATCCTTAAAGAGACTAGCGATAAGCTATCAAAAATGTTGGGATGTCTGGCAGATGAGATTATCTATACGTCTGGCGGGACAGAAAGCAATAATATGGCTATTCTGGGCTTATGTGCTGCTTATAAAAGGCGAGCACATAAGCTCATTACCTCATCCGTGGAGCATCCTTCGGTTTTAGAAACTTTTAAGTATTTACAAACTCAAGGATTTGAGGTATGTATCATTGGTGTTGATAAGGAAGGCATGCTAGATCTTGAGGCTTTGCAAAAAGCTATTGATAAGGAGACTTTGCTGGTAAGTATTATGCATGTTAATAATGAAATAGGTACCGTACAGGATATCGAGCGAATAGGTGGACTTATTAAACAAAAAAATAAGGATACTTTTTTTCATGTAGATGCCGTACAGTCCTTTGGAAAAGCACCTATTTCTGTAAAAAAATGTAACATAGACCTTTTATCTATAAGTGCCCATAAGTTTTATGGACCAAGAGGTGTAGGGGTATTATATAAAAATAAAGATGTGCGCATCAATCCTCTGATTTATGGTGGGGGGCAACAAAAAGGTATAAGAGCAGGTACAGAAAATGTGCCAGGCATTGCAGGTATGCTGAAGGCTTGTAACTACGCAGATCAAAATATGGAAAGACTTAATGCACATTATAGAACATGTAAAATGTACTTGTCAGATAGTGTACTAGAACACATACCGGACACTTTCATAAATGGTCCTGATAAGAGCAAAGGTGCACCTCATATTTTAAATATTGGTTTTAGAGGGATAAAAAGCGAAGTATTGCTTCACGCTCTTGAATCCAAAGGAATCTATGTATCATCTGGGTCAGCATGTTCTTCTAATAAGAAAGTGAAGAGCACTGTATTAAGTGCTATTGGTAACAAAAAAGAAGATCTTGATAATGCCATAAGATTTTCTTTTGGAATGGATACGTCGCTAGAAGAACTCTCGTATGTAGCTGATAAGCTTGAAGAACAAGTGATGTTATTAAGAAAATATACATTAGGAGGCAGGCATAAGTGAAAAATGTATTTTTAGTAAAATATGGTGAAATAGCTATCAAAGGAAAAAATCGCTATTTATTTGAAAATAGATTGGTAGATACAATCAGAAAAAGTCTGAATGATTTAGGCATGTTTAGTGTAAAAAAAGAGCAAGGCAGAATTATGGTAGAACCTTTAGCCGAGGAACTAATAGATGAACAGCCCATTATTGATAAGTTAAGTAAGATTTTTGGTATTGTAGGTATTGCCTACGGGTTAAAACACGAAGAACTTTCGATGGAAGCTGTAAAAGAACTGGTATACGCACACATGCAAAAAGAATGTTTAGATAAAACCTTTACATTTAAAGTAGAAACAAGGCGCGCAGATAAGAGATTTCCGCTGAATTCGATGGAAATCAATGCTCAGATTGGAGAATATGTACTTGAGGCATTTCCAGGAAAGCTTACAGTAGATGTTCATCGTCCAGATAGAATTCTTATGGTGGAATTAAGAAATAGCACGTATGTGTATTCTATAACCCATAAGGGAGCAGGTGGGATGCCCTACGGAACAAATGGCAAAGCGACACTCCTTTTATCAGGTGGTATAGACAGTCCAGTTGCAGGTTGGATGACTGCTAAACGCGGTGTTGAAATTGATGCTGTCTATTTTCACAGTCCACCTTATACCAGTGAAAGAGCTAGAGAAAAAGTTATTGACCTAGGGAAGAAAATAGCTCAATATACAGGGGGCATTAAAGTGCATGTGGTACCCTTTACAGCAATACAGATGGCTATCTATGAAAAATGCCCTCATGGACAGCTGACTTTAATCATGCGAAGAATGATGATGAGGATTGCTGAGAAAATTGCTGTTATGAATGGCAGCATGGCACTTATTACTGGAGAAAGCATTGGTCAAGTGGCCAGTCAAACCATGCAAAGTTTAGTTGTTACGGATAGTGTTGTTGAGATGCCTGTATTTCGGCCATTGATTGGATTTGATAAAGAAGAAATTGTTCAAATTTCCAAGAAAATTGATACCTATGAAACATCTATTTTGCCTTACGAGGATTGCTGTACTGTTTTTGTACCTAAAAATCCTGAAATCAAGCCACGGTTAGACATTATTAAGCGTTCAGAAGAAATTTTGTCAGATGAGATTGAAGAAATGATAGCTACAGCCATAGGTGAGATGGAAATTGTTCAAATGATTTAAAAGTCCATAGATAAAGAGAAACAACTTTATAATAATGAAGGATTTATCATTATAAAGTTGTTTCTCTTTATGATTTCACATCACATAAGATTACGAATAACTGAAACTCAAAGATGTGAGATCTATATGGACTTTTAAATAAACATTTTAGTCATTAATAAAAGCATTGAGTTTTTCAATAATTTCATCAGCATAACTATCATTATAAATATCCAAGCGAAGTGTTTTGCTAAGATCTAGGCTAAAAATACCCATTATAGACTTAGCATCAATGATATACCTTCCAGATGACAGATCAAAATCACCATCATAGATATTTATTAGATTAACGAATTGCTTTACTTTCTCAATTGAATTGAGTGAAATGTTAACAGACTTCATGAGTAACCTCCATATGATATAGTATTTAATGATACTTGTATAATATATTTTGATGAGGTAATTGTCAATAACTAAACCAATAAACACTTGAAAAGAATGACAAAAATTTGAAGCATAGAAATGAGAAAATATGGGAATACATATCATATAATAAAATTATAAAGGATGAGGATATGTATATAGCAGGATTAATCATAACATTTGTAATAGGTGAATTTGCTGGGTTTGTAATGGCGGCATTACTCACTGCCAATAGAAATGGATAATATACAGGTATTTTAGAGATGTGATTGTTTATATCACAGATTATTTGGTTCTTAATTAAACAGAGCACTCATAAGGCTCTTTTTTTATTATATAAAATAGTTCTCAGAAAGCTTGAGATAATATAGTAATATGTGTTATAATCATATGTATTTCCCTTTTTAAAAAAGGACGACCGTGTCTGATTCAAAAATATTAAAAAGCATTTTATATGGGCAGTAACCCAAGCAGATAATGGAATGAAACGGAAGCTATCGTGGAGTAAAATAGTTTCCATAAATACTGGAGGACGTAACAAGTTGGAAAAAAATCACACAGGAGAAACGCTAAATTATAAAGAAGATAGCAACCTTAATCAAATAAATTCTAAAAAAACTGTAGCTTTTGCAACTCTTGGCTGTAAGGTTAATCAGTACGATACAGAAGCTGTCTTGGAAGATTTTAAGAAAGCTGGCTACGAAGTCGTCACATTTAGTGAATTTGCAGATGTTTATGTTGTTAATACATGTACTGTTACCAGCTTAAGTGATAGAAAATGCAGACAAATGCTTAGAAAAACCAAAAAAATAAATGCTGAGAGTATACTTGTAGCCATGGGTTGTTATGCTCAGATAGCAGGCGATGCTATTAAAAAACAAGTAGATGAAATAGATATTATTGTGGGGACAAACCATAGAAGCAAGATTGTGGAGCTGGTTAAAGACTATACCCATACTGCAAGTATTAATATGGTTTCAGATATTATGGAAGTCCATGAATTTGAAGAACTTAAAATTTCTGATATGGGCGAAAGAACCAGAGTCTATTTGAAAATACAGGAAGGTTGCAATAATTATTGTAGTTATTGTATTATTCCTTATGTAAGAGGGAAAATTAGAAGTAGAAAAGAAGAGCAAGTAATCGAAGAAGCTGTTAGGCTTTCAAAATTAGGTTTCAAAGAAATTGTATTAACTGGAATACATGTGGCGTCATATGGGAAAGATTTAGGTAATACAGATTTAATTCAGCTTTTAAAAAGAGTTCATGAAATCAGTCATATTGAGCGTATTAGGATGAGTTCTATAGAGCCTATCGTGGTTACAGATGCGTTTATACAAGCAATCCAAACCATGCCTAAACTTTGTAAACATTTTCATCTTTCGCTTCAAAGCGGAAGCAATGGTGTGCTCAAAAGAATGAATAGAAAATATACAAGAGAAGAATACAAAGCTTGCGTGGAGCAGCTTCGCCATATTTGGCCTGATGTAGCTATTACGACAGATATTATTGTTGGATTTCCAGGGGAGACAGACAAGGAATTTGAAGAAACATTAAATTTCGTTAAAGAAATCAAGCTCTCGCAAATTCATATTTTTCCATTTTCTCCCAGAACAGGTACGCCTGCTGCAACTATGGCAGATCAAATACTACCTGATATAAAAGATAAACGTGCTAAACAACTGGCAGCACTTGAAAAACAACTGCGTTTAGAATTTATGAAGCAATTTTTAAATAAAAAAGCAGAGGTGCTTTTTGAGAGTTACCATGACCAACTTTTAATAGGCT